>NZ_JBKOTV010000015.1:0-68545 GCF_049738055.1 Streptococcus sp. CL6.22
AGAGTTGTTTTCAACTCTTACTATTATACAGACTTTTTCAGACTTGTCAACACTTTTTTTAAACTTTTTTAATTAATTTTACCACTGCTTCAGTTCGAGCGGTATGTGGGAACATGTCGACCGACTGGATATAATGGAGATCATAGACTTCTACTAACCTCACCAAATCACGAGCCAAGGTCGAAACATTGCAAGAAATATAGACCATTTTTTCTGGTACATAGGTAAGAATAGTATCTAATAACTTATCATCCAGACCTGTACGTGGTGGATCTACGATCAGAGCATCTGCTCGGTAGCCTTCCTTATACCAGCGAGGAATAATCTCTTCCGCTGTTCCTGCTTCGTAATGTGTGTTGTCAAATCCCATTCTTTTAGCATTTCGCTTGGCATCTTCAATAGCTTCTGGAATAATATCCATACCTCTTAATGTTTTAACTTTCTTTGCGAAAGCAAATCCAATAGTTCCAACTCCACAATAAGCATCAATCAAATGGTCTTCTTTATTTACATCCAAGGCTTTTACCGCCTCGTTATAAAGAACTTCTGTTTGTTCAGGATTTAGTTGATAGAAAGCTCTAGGAGATAGTGAAAATTCATAATCGAGTACACCTTCTTGAATACTCTCTTCTCCCCATATAATCTCTGTCTTTTCACCATAAATCTCACTGGTTTTAGCTGTATTTGTATTAACAGCTACTGTCACAACCTCTGGAAAATCTTTAATTAAATCTTTTACCAGCAGGGTTAAATTAAGCTGGCGGTTTGTAACAACAATAATCTGAACCTGTCCAGTCTTTCTTGCTCGTCGGACCATTATAGTTCTAACACCTAGAACTTTTCTCTCATCCGTGATTGGAATCTGGTGATAAGTAAGCAATTCTGCTAGACGATTAGCAATCACTTGGGTTTCCTTGTCTTGTACCAGGCAGTCTTTCAACTCTACTAAATAGTGAGAGTTTTGTGCATATAAGCCCGCCTTAACCTGATTCTTAAATTTTCGAGTCTGAAATTGTAACTTAGCACGGTAATATTTTGGTTCCTGCATTCCAATAGTTGGGCGGATTTCATAGTTTTCATATCCTACAGGAGCAAATTTTTTCAGCGCTTGATGAAGTAAGTCCGTCTTGAACTCTAGCTGCTTATCATAATGCAGGTGCATGATTTGGCAGCCTCCGCACTCATTATAAATAGTACAAGCTGGCACAACTCGAAATTTAGACTTCTTATTAACCTTTAGTAATTTTGCTTCAACAAAGTTACGTTTAATAGAAGTAATCTGACAATAGATATCTTCACCTTTGAGAGCACCAGGCACAAAGACTAATGTTTTTTGATAAAAGCCGATTCCCTCACCATTAATTCCCATGCGCTTGATTTTTAATGGTATTTTTTGTTTCACTTTCAGATTCATACCCCTATCTTATCACATTTTGAGTTATAATAGAACTATGAAAATCACAAAACTTGAAAAGAAAAAAAGACTCTATCTGATGGAGCTTGATAATGGCGACAAATGCTACATTACTGAAGATACTATTGTTCGTTTTATGTTATCAAGAGATAAGGTGATAAGTGAAGAAGAATTGAAAGAGATTCAGGACTTTGCCAAATTTTCTTACGGTAAAAATCTAGCTCTCTACCACCTATCCTTTAAAGCTCGCACTGAAAAAGAAGTCAGAGAATATCTGAAAAAATACGATATTGATGAAAACGTAGTTTCTCAAGTCATTATTAATCTTAAAGAAGATAAGTGGATTAATGATGCTCAGTACGCTTATGCTATCATCAACGCCAATCAGCTTTCAGGAGACAAGGGACCTTATGTATTGATTCAGAAACTAACACAAAAAGGGGTTCCAAAATCTACTATAGAAGAGAACTTGAAAGAATTTGATTTTTCTGAAGTTGCTCAACGTGTAGCTAATAAACTATTGAAAAAATATGAAGGAAAACTTCCAGCTCGTGCCTTGCAAGATAAGATTATCCAGAATATGACCAACAAGGGTTTTTCCTATTCTGATGCTAAAAGTGCCTTTGATCAGTTGGATAGTCAAGTTGACCAAGAAACGACTCAGGAACTCATCTTCAAGGAACTTGATAAGCAATATGCTAAGTATGCCCGAAAATATGAAGGATACGAACTTAAACAGCGTTTAACTCAAGTTTTAGCACGAAAAGGATACGATTTTTCGGATATAGCAAGCGCTCTCAGAGAATATCTTTAATATTTTCATGTAAAATTCACAGATTTTAGGTAATTTTATGATACAATAGTAAATGATAAACTTATAAATTGTAGAAAGTTGGTTAGTTATGAAGCTTCCAAAAGAAGGCGACTTTATTACAATTCAAAGTTATAAGCATGATGGGAGTCTCCACCGAACTTGGCGGGACACCATGGTACTAAAAACAACAGAAAACGCCATTATTGGTGTCAACGATCATACACTGGTTACCGAAAGTGATGGTCGTCGTTGGGTCACTCGAGAACCGGCTATTGTTTACTTTCACAAGAAATATTGGTTTAATATCATTGCCATGATTCGCGATAATGGAATTTCCTACTATTGCAATATGGCTAGCCCCTACTATCTGGATGAAGAAGCACTGAAGTATATTGATTACGATTTGGATGTTAAAATTTTTACAGATGGAGAGAAACGTCTCTTGGACGTTGAGGAGTATGAGCGTCACAAACGCAAAATGAATTATTCTGATGACTTGGACTATATTTTAAAAGAACATGTCAAAATTCTTGTTGATTGGATTAACAATGGACGAGGTCCTTTCTCAGAAGCCTATGTAAACATTTGGTACAAGCGCTATGTAGAACTAAAGAATCGGTAAAGTTGTCAAACTGGGGGTAAGACCCCGGTTTTTTTATTTTAAAAACCCAGCTTTACAGCTAGGCTTATCCTTATATATCTAATTTTGTAACTGTAAATTTGATATGGGAATAGTCTTTTTCAACATCCTTATCCAGCAAGAAAACTGTGGCATCTTTCTTAACCTGAACCAAATCAATATTCTGAGCCTGGGCTGCATAGACGCATCCACAATAACATTGACGATAGATATCATACTCTTCACACATCTCTACCGAACGTTTGTAGCCTTGATTTTTCTTGAAATCACTTGGAAGATAGTGGGTTGTATAAATTTTTTGCACATCGATTCCGATACTATTAATGGTTTGAGAATTCTTATGAGGACTGATGGTCAAGGCTGAGCCAAAGTAGTCAAAGCCCAAGTCCATAGCCACTTGAGCTGTCTTATCCAGTCGGTAGTCAAAGCAAACCTTGCAACGGTCGCCACCTTCAGGCTCTTCTTCCAAACCTCGAACCAGTTTACGATATTCGTTAGGTTCATAAGGAGCTTCTAGGTATTGAACGCTATTGCCAGTTCGCTCATTGAAATCACTGACAAACTTTTTAGTCACATAGGCACGCTTATGGTATTCTGCCTTGGGATGGATATTAGAATTGGCAAAATAGATTGTCACATCTGCATACTTGGTCAAATATTCGAGGGTATAGGTACTGCAAGGGGCACAGCAAACGTGCATGAGAATGGTTGGCCGTTGCTCATTTTTCTCCCATACTTGTACCATCTTCTGCATGACACGGTCATAATTAATCTTCTGATTGAGGTTCATCTTGCTCAGAATTTCTTCTACATCGATCATGTTCTTCTCCTTTTTATAGTCTTATTTTATCATATAAGTTAGGAGAGCTCAAATCTATTTAGAAGTGAATATCATAAAAAGGAGGAATAGCCATTCCCTCCTTTTGTGTTTTTTATAAGTTGTTTTCTATAGAAAGCTTACATCATCCCACCCATCATACTTGGATCCATTGCTGGAGCTGGGGCTGCTGGTTCTGGTTTATTGGCTACGACTGCTTCCGTAGTCAAAATCAAGCTGGCTACAGATGCTGCATTTTGTAGAGCTGAACGACTCACTTTAACTGGGTCGATAATCCCTTGATCAATCATGTTAACCCATTCGCCAGTTGCTGCATTGAAGCCTGTACCAACTTCAGCATTTTTCAAACGATCGATAACGATAGAGCCTTCAAATCCTGCATTGTGGGCGATTTGACGAACAGGTTCTTCCAAAGCACGGAGAACAATATTGCGACCCGTTGCTTCGTCTCCTGTTAATTCCAAATCAGCTACGGCAGGGATAACATTTACAAGGGCTGTTCCACCACCTGCAACGATTCCTTCTTCAACAGCTGCACGAGTAGCGTTGAGGGCATCTTCAATGCGGAGTTTCATTTCTTTCAACTCAGTTTCAGTTGCAGCTCCGACCTTGATGACTGCTACACCACCTGACAATTTCGCCAAGCGTTCTTGCAATTTTTCACGGTCAAATTCAGAAGTTGTGGTTTCGATTTGAGACTTGATAACTGCAACACGGTGAGAAATCGCTTCAGGATTTCCAGCACCTTCTACGATAACCGTGCTATCTTTGTCCACAGTTACTCTCGCTGCTTGACCAAGAGCTTCAATTGTCGCATCTTTCAACTCAAGACCTAGGTCTTCTGTGATAACTGTTCCGCCTGTTAAGATGGCGATATCTTCAAGCATGGCTTTGCGACGGTCACCAAAACCAGGTGCCTTAACGGCTACTACGTTGAAGGTTCCACGAATCTTGTTCAAAACAAGAGTTGGAAGAGCTTCGCCATCAACATCATCCGCAATAATCAAGAGTGGACGATTGCTTTGGAGAATACTTTCTAGGAGTGGCAAGATTTCTTGGATATTTGAAATCTTCTTATCAGTAATCAAAATGTATGGATTTTCAAGATCAGCTACCATTTTTTCGCTATCTGTCACCATGTACTGTGAAAGGTAACCACGGTCAAACTGCATTCCTTCCACAACTTCAAGTTCTGTTTCCATACCACGTGACTCTTCGATAGTGATGACTCCGTCTTTGCCAACTTTTTCCATGGCTTCAGAAATGTACTCACCGACTTTTTCAGAACGAGAAGAGACAGCAGCAACCTGAGCGATGGCTTCTTTATTAGCGACAGGGATGGCATTATTTTTCAAGGCTTCTACTGCTGCGGCAACTGCTGTTTCAATCCCACGACGAATTCCGATTGGATTGGCACCTGCAGTGACATTTTTGATTCCTTCACGGACGATAGCTTGGGTCAAGACTGTTGCAGTCGTAGTCCCGTCACCTGCGATATCATTGGTTTTAGAAGCTACTTCTGATACCAATTTGGCACCCATATTTTCAAAATGGTCTTCCAATTCGATTTCTTTGGCAATAGTCACACCGTCATTGGTAATCAAGGGTGAACCGAATGACTTTTCAAGAACGACATTACGGCCTTTTGGTCCCAAGGTTACTTTAACAGTGTCTGCAAGGATATCGACACCACGGACCATAGCTGAACGGGCATCAGATGAAAATTTAATTTCTTTTGACATACTTACTTTCTCCTTCTATTTTTCAATGATAGCCAAGATGTTAGCTTCGCCTACGATGATGTACTTTTCATCGCCATCTTTGACATCAAGACCTGCGTGTGCTTCAACCAAGACACGGTCTCCAGCTTTAACACTTGGAGCAACCAAGTCACCGTTCAAGGTACGAACACCTTGTCCAGTAGCCACAACTTGAGCTGTTTTGGTTTTTTCTTGGGCTGAACCTGCGAGGACAAAACCTCCAACAGTTTGTTCTTTTTCTTCTACTTTTAAGACCACACGGTCCCCTAATGGTTTCAACATCTGATTTCCTCCATAATGAGATAGATATCATTAGCACTCTTTACACTTGAGTGCTAATTCATAGTTCTATTGTATCACTTGGTCAGAAATAGTCAAGAAAAAAGTCTGACTTTCTCAATATAAAAAGCCTGAGACCAACTCAGACTTTTTAATGCTTAAAATGGCAATTCTTCCTCTTCCAAAACCAAATCCGCCAAATCTTGTCCTGCATTATTTTCACGCATGGCACGTTGAGCACGACTTTCCAAGAGTTGGAATCCTGTCACAAGGACTTCAGTCACATAGTTCATCTGACCATTTTTCTCAAAACGACGGGTACGAAGTTCTCCATCCACAGAGATAAGACTACCTTTAGTTGCGTAGCTGGCCAAGCTTTCTGCTAGTTTGCCCCATAGAACCATATTGACAAAGTCAGCTTCGCGCTCCCCATTTTGGTCTTTGTAACGACGGTTCACAGCGATAGTTGCTCGCGCTACTGACTTGTCATTGTTGGTTTTGTGCAATTCTGGTGTAGACGTCAAACGCCCAATCATGATAACTTTATTATACATATTTTCTTCCTCCTACTTATCTATTCGTAGGAAATCAAAAAAAGTTACAGAAATTTGTAACTTTTCGAGGAAATTTTTTACTTTTTATGAACCATGAAACCTGTCGCCTGTTGATTGGCCATAATGGTCATATCTGTAATCTGCACACGATGAGGTTGACTGGTCACATAGACTACTGTGTCTGCAATATCCTGAGCTTGCAAGGCTTCGATTCCCTGATAAACCGTCGCAGCCCGCTCTTTGTCACCATGAAAACGTACTGTAGAAAAATCTGTTTCGACAATTCCAGGCTGAATGGTTGTCACCTTGATATCCGTTGCGATGGTATCAATTCGCAGTCCATCTGAAAAGGTCTTAACTGCTGCCTTGGTAGCTGAATAAACTGCTGCACCTGCATAGGCATAAATTCCTGCGGTTGAGCCCATATTGATGATATGTCCTTGATTGGCTTTTACCATTGCTGGCAAGAAACAGCGAGTAACCGCCATCAAACCCTTAACATTGGTATCCAACATTGTCAACATATCCAGCTCTTCATAATCCTGATAGGGTGCTAAACCTAGTGCCAAGCCTGCATTGTTGACCAGAATATCAATCTGGCCTATCGTTTCTATTATATCAGAGCAGACAGTCTTCACCATGGTCATATTCGTGACATCTAGTAGAAAGGTCCAGACAGTTTGATTTTGGAAGGCTTCTGCAAACTCCGACTTAAGGGCTTCTAGTCTGTCTGTCCGTCGTCCAGTTAGAACGACATTCTCACCCTGCTCCAGATAAGCACGCGCAATCGCTTCACCAATACCTGATGTCGCTCCTGTAATCACAACATTTTTTGCCATCTTATTTCCTTCTAGCTGGTCTATCAGATACTAACAACTTCTTAGGCAGTCCAGTGTTTAGCTGGATCAAATGGAGTTCCGACAACTTGGTCTTCTGATAATTCAATAATACCACGTTTTTGCGGAGCATTTGGCAGATGCAATTCACGAGGACTACACATCATGCCAAAACTCTTTTCACCACGAAGCTCACCTGGGAAAATGAGATTCCCTTTGGGCATCATTGCTCCTGGAAGAGCTACAATGGTTTTCAACCCGACACGCGCATTGGGAGCCCCTGCAACGATTTGCACTGTCTTGTCACTCGCGACTGCAACTTGGCAGATGTTAAGGTGGTCACTATCAGGATGGGCTACCATCTCGACAATTTCACCAACAACAAACTTAGGTTCCTTGTCATTGACAATTTCTTCTGCAAAACCTTCCGCCTGCAATTCTTGGTTCAAACGAGCTACTTGTTCATCAGACAAAAAGACTTGACCGCGCTCTTCAATTTCAAACAAACTTGAAACTTCGAAAATATTCCACGCCACTGTTTCCCCATTATCTTTGAGGAAAACACGAGCTACCTTGCCTTTGCGCTCCACATCTAATTTGGCATCTCCGCTATTTTTCGCGATGACCATAAGGACATCACCGACATGTTCTTTGTTATATGTAAAAATCATTGTTTCCTTTTTCTCCTATTTCAGTCCTGCTAAAAAGTCGTTAATTTGTTGCTTGCTTTTACGGTCGCGATTAACAAAACGACTGATTTCCTTGTCTTTTTCTAGAACTACAAGGCTAGGAATTCCGTAAACATCCCAGAGTTTGGCTAAATCCATGTACTGGTCTCGGTCCACCCGAATAAAGGTGAACTCTGGATTGGTCTCCTCAATTTCTGGCAAGGCAGGATAGATATAACGGCAATCGCCACACCAGTCCGCCACAAAAAGAAAAACCTTCTTGCCATCTTTTTCTACTAAAGATGCTAATTCTTCTAAACTTGCTGGTTGTATCATAAGACTTCCTCCTCATAGACTAGGTCTTCATTTTCATAGACAAAGGTATAATGACGGCCATCCTCAAAAATGACGCCACCAACCAAGCTCTCTAGACTGCTTTCATAGACTTGAACATAGAGGGTCGCAATTTCCCCCATGTCTGAAAAATGGTCTCGCACAATCGCTGTCAACTCTTCCTGAGTCTTCCTGAGCTTACGGTCATCTGCAACTTTTTTCGTAGCAAGGGCAAGGCTTCCAATACCTAGCAGAGCCAAGCCTGCCATCCACATTTTTTTAGCTTTCATACCATTCATTTTAACACAAAAAAGGCTTTAGGACAAATGAGGAAGCAGCAGAAAAGCAAGTAAAAAGTCCCTTCCTTTAAGGAAAAGGACTTCTTATACTCAATGAAAAGCAAAGAGCAAACTAGGAAGCTAGCCGCAGGTTGCTCAAAACACTGTTTTGAGGTTGCAGATGGAAGCTGACATGGTTTGAAGAGATTTTCGAAGAGTATTATTCTTATTGCCAGGCACCTGAGTTGCCAACGTAGTAACCATCAGGCGTGTAGGTATTGCGAAGCATCTTACCTGATGAAGCCAGATAATACCACTTGCCATTATCTTTGACCCAATCATTCGCAATCATGGCACCAGAAGAACTTACATAATACCATTCTCCCTTGTCATAAACCCAAGCGCTTGCTTTCATAGAGCCTGAAGTTGATAAATAGTACCACTTGCCTTGGTCGTAAAGCCAACCACTAGCAATCATAGCTCCTGATGATTTAAAGGCATACCAATTGCTACCTTGATAAAGCCAAGTTTGATTGAACATGACTCCTTTATCATTCATAAAGTACCAAGTTCCCTTGTCTTTAACCCAAGCATTCTGCACTAATTGACCCTGTTTTTGATAGTACCAGTTTTGGTTTGATTTTAGCCAGCTTTCTGCTTTTACAATCGGATAAAGTTCTTTGAAAGATCCTCCATCATATTTGTGACTGATAGATTTTAGTTTTTCAAGTTTCAACTCGCCATTGTCATAATCTGCCCAAGCATAGACTTTTTGACCATTGACAGTCTCTGGTAAGGTAGCAGTGTAGGTCTTGGTTTGATAATCCCATTTAGCATCGAGGTAGGTGTATTGATCATTTGATTCTTCAAGACGATAGTAGCCTCTCTTTCCACTATCATTATGAATATCATCCACAACTTTCGTTGACCAGGTCTTCACTTCGTTTCCGCTCTTGGCCTCTACCTTGATATCTCCTCTATAGCCATATGGAACATAGAAATTCAGGTAACGCCCTTCTATACCAATCATAGACTTATCCTTTTCTTGACCTAGGAAATTGACAGTCTGATCTTGACCATTGAGACTAACCGTCCACTCGATTTTCTCGGTTTTTGGTAAATCCAAGACTTTGATATCCACTTCATGACCATTGTTAAACCGAAGAATCTTGCCATCTTGATACTGCACTCCACACTTAACAACCCATTCTTCTTTAAGCTCAAATGCCTGCCCTGAATGAGGTGAAACAAGCAAAGCTAGGCCTGCTAAAGCTAAACTAAATAGTGTGATTTGTTTCATTGTAAATCCTCCTTAATTTTTATTATGTTAATTATATCACTATGTTTTTATTTTGCAACTCATATCCTAAATATGCAAGTAAAAAACCTCTGAGATTCTTCTCAAAGGTTCTGATTTTGCTAATTGCTGTTCTCAACTGCTGCAGTCACAAAGGCAGTGTAGAGTTCTTCTGGGCGGTTTGGACGACTTGAAAGTTCAGGGTGATACTGACACGCTACAAAGAATTTATTTTCTGGAATTTCCACGATTTCGACCAAACGATTGTCTGGAGAAACTCCTGAGAAGACAAAGCCTGCTGCCTCAAACTGCTCACGGAAGGCGTTGTTAAACTCATAACGGTGACGGTGGCGGCGTTGCACCACTTCTTGATTGTGGTAAGCAGCTGCTGCCTTAGAGCCACGTTTCAACTTAGATGGATAAAGCCCCAAACGAAGGGTTCCACCCATATCCTCAACATCAATCTGATCACGCATGATATCAATGATAGGGTATTTTGTTTCTGGTGCAAGTTCTGCGGAATTGGCGCCCTCAAGCCCTAAAACGTTACGAGCAAACTCGATACAAGTCAACTGCATTCCCAAGCAGACACCCAACATAGGAACATCATTCTCACGCGCATAGCGGATGGCTTGAATTTTCCCTTCTGTGCCACGTTGACCAAAACCACCTGGTACGATAATTCCGTCTGCATCAGACAAGAGTTCCGCCACATTCTCTGCTGTCACATCATTGGCATTGATCCAATTGATTTTAACTTCTGCATCGTTGGCATAACCAGAGTGTTTCAAGGCTTCAACAACAGAAATGTAGGCATCTTGCAACTCAACATACTTACCGACAAGGGAAATTTTTACTTGTTTCTTGAGGTTCATGACCTTGTCCACCATAGCTGACCACTCTGTCATATCCGCTGCTGGTGCGTCTAATTTCAAGTGATCACAGACAATTTGGTCCATACCTTGTGCCTGCAAGTTCAATGGAATTTGGTAAAGGTGTTCGACATCCAAAGACTCGATAACGGCTTCTGGTGCCACATCACAGAACTGGGCCAGTTTGTTTTTAATTCCTTGACCAGCTGGTTCTTCTGTACGAATAACCAACATATTTGGCTGGATTCCCAAGCCACGCAATTCTTTGACAGAGTGTTGAGTTGGTTTGGTTTTCATTTCACCAGCTGCCTTGAGATATGGAAGCAAAGTTGTATGAATGTACATGACATTATCTGCACCCACATCTGCCTTCATCTGACGAAGGGCCTCTAGAAATGGCAAGGACTCGATATCCCCGACAGTTCCACCAACCTCTGTGATAATGACATCAGAATCAGTCGTTAGAGCGGCACGCTTGATTTTTTCTTTCAAAGCATCTGTGATATGAGGAATAACCTGAACAGTTGCCCCAAGGTATTCTCCACGGCGTTCCTTACGAAGAACTTCACTATAAATTTTACCAGTTGTCACGTTGGAATATTTGTTGAGATTGATATCGATGAAACGTTCATAGTGACCCAAGTCCAAATCTGTCTCAGCTCCGTCATCTGTCACAAAAACTTCCCCGTGCTGGTAAGGGCTCATAGTTCCCGGATCGATATTGATATAAGGGTCAAACTTTTGAATGGTTACCTTGAGACCACGATTTTTCAAGAGACGGCCTAGACTCGCTGCCACAATCCCTTTTCCAATAGACGATACCACACCACCAGTTACAAAAATATATTTCGTAGACATAGATTCCTCTTTCTAAAATGCTCAAGATCTTGTTAACTACGAGGGGACATAGAAAACAAGACCCTACTAATAAGAATAATCTGGAACGACTGCACCAGATTCACAACCAATACTCTTCGAAAATCAAATTTAAACCGCGTCAACGTCGCCTTGCCATACGCAAGTACAGCCTGCGGCTAGTTTCCTAGTTTCCTAGTTTGCTCTTTGATTTTCATTGAGTATAAAATACAAGAAGATAACTTCTTGAAAAAACAAAAATAGCTCCCTAAGAACTAGGGAGCTCCGACCTCTAAAAGAGGTGCCCGAACAATATGATACCTAAAAATAGGATAATTGTCAATAGCTAACTTTTATTCCTCGATGTTTTCAGCATCATCGTCTGAAAACTCGTCGTCTTCTTCGTTGAGATCCACGTCTTCACCCAAGTCATCAGGGGCAATCTCGTTAATTTCTGCGTCGTAAGCTTCAACTTCATTTTTCTCATCATCCGGATTTTCATCATCGTATGAAAGAGCTGGATCTGCTTCGTATGCATCTTCGTCTTCTGGATCATCTGCATTGTAGTCAATAGCATCTGAATCGCCATCCATGAAGGCATTGACGCGTTTTTTCTTAGCTTTTGGTGCTACTTCATCGTCGTCATTTTCTTCAAGAGCGATGATTTCTTCGTCGATTTCGTCTACACCATACCATGAACGAAGACCCCATTTGTTGTCTCCAAGTGAGATGAAGCTACCGTCAAAGTTCAACTCTGTGTAGAACAAAGGCAAGGCTTCACGGATATCGCTGTTTGATGTTCCAAGGTAGTTTTGAATTTCGTTTACAAGATCGCTAAAATGCATCTCGTGATCGCGACCACGAAGTTCCAAGATAGCACGCGCTACCTCAATCATAGATAGTTCACTTTTTTCTTGCCCAGCAAATACTTCTAATTCCAAAGCGTTTCTCCTCATTTATACTACTATCGCCAGAGCAAACAGACTCTGACCTCATTTTATCATTTACTCTTTATTTTACGATAATTTTGCAGAATAGTCAAAGGTTAAGGGGGAGAACTAATACAAATCTTCTAAGCTTCTATATTCTATGACTTCATTTTTTATGATGCTCTTTTGGAATTCAAAATGATTCAAAGGATTATCAATTAACACTAGCTTGGGAATATCATCTAGGTTAGTAACTAAGGATAAAATAAAATCTGATTTAAACTCTTTGGCTTTTTCATATTCTCTGGCAGTCAATCGAATGCGACCCTTAGATTTTCGAATTCCTTTAACTTCGGCAAGATAGGAATGATCTTGCACATCTACTTGAAAGTCATATCCATCACCATAAAGACGGGCATCGGTCAATAGTCCACCTTGAAATTTTTCTTCTTTATCAAAATGAAGGATAAAATAATTCTCTGCTTCCATTCCAGTTTCTTGTAGACGTTTGAATTTAGTTCGAATAATTGGCTTTTCAATAGTTGTAATACCCATTTGCTTCCCTTCACTGGCAAGTAACATTTTAACTATTTCAGCATAACTATGAACATCTTCATTTCCAAACATCATATCAATTAAATCTTTACGAAAACGGTAAACTTCAGCTTTCTGCCACCAACCTTTTCGATTATTGTCAAAATAAGGATCAAATAAATCCATTCTATTTTTTACAACTCCAGTTGTTTCAGCAATTCCCAGAGAAACCACATAGCGATAAAACTCCGACTTGCTAGAACATTGAAATTCTTTTATAAAAAGCTTGTCAAACTTGGCAAGACCGTAGCCAATTAAATTTAACAATTCATAATGCGGGTGCTTAGACATCACTTTCTCCATCAATAGATATTGATTTTATTATACCAAAAAAACACGGCTCATCACCGTGTTTCTGTGTTTATTTAACGAGTTTCTTCATCTCATCAATACGTGCTACGGTCGCATCGTATTTGGCTTGGTAGTCGGCTTGTTTGTCGCGTTCTTTTTGGACGACTTCTGGTTTGGCATTGGCTACGAAACGTTCGTTAGAGAGCTTCTTACCAACCATGTCCAGTTCTTTTTGCCATTTAGCCAGTTCCTTGTCTAGACGAGCCAGTTCTTCTTCGACGTTGAGGAGGTCTGCGAGTGGCAAGTAGATTTCTGCTCCTGTGATGACGCTTGACATAGCGAGTTCAGGTGCAGGGATGGCTGATGCGATTTCCAAGTGTTCTGGATTTGTGAAGCGTTTGATGTAGTTGACATTGCTGTTAAAGAAAGCTTCCAAGTCGCTATCGCTTGTCTTAACAAGGATTGTGATTGGCTTGCTTGGTGCAACGTTTACTTCCGCACGCGCATTACGAACAGCACGGATCAAGTCTTTGAGGCTTTCTACACCAGTGTGGGCAGCAAGGTCTTCGAAGGCTGGGTTAACAGTTGGGTATTCTGCTGTGACGATAGATCCTTCTGAGATTTGGCCAAAGATTTCCTCTGTCACGAATGGCATGATTGGGTGAAGGAGACGAAGAATCTTGTCCAAAGTATAAAGGAGAACAGAGCGTGTGATGACTTTCTCTTCTTCGTTATCACTATAAAGGACTTCCTTGGTCAACTCAACATACCAGTCCGCAAATTCATCCCAAATGAAGTTGTAGAGGATATGTCCAGCTACACCAAACTCAAATTTATCAAAGTTGGCAGTTGCTTTTCCAATCGTTTCATTGAGATTGTGGAGAATCCAGCGGTCTGTGACATTTCCAGCTTCCTTGTTGACAACTTTTTCCACATTGGCAGTTGCTTGCTCAAGGGTCAAACCTTCATTGTTCATGAGGATGTAGCGAGAGATGTTCCAAATCTTGTTAATAAAGTTCCAAGAAGCATCCATTTTCTCGTAAGAGAAGCGCACGTCTTGCCCTGGTGCAGAACCGTTTGAAAGGAACCAACGAAGGGCATCGGCACCGTATTTCTCGATAACATCCATTGGGTCAATCCCGTTACCAAGAGATTTAGACATCTTGCGTCCTTGCTCGTCACGGATAAGACCGTGGATAAGGACGTTTTGGAATGGCTGACGGCCAGTGAATTCCAAAGATTGGAAGATCATACGAGACACCCAGAAGAAGATGATATCGTAACCTGTTACCAAGGTTGAAGTTGGGAAGTAACGTTTGAAGTCTTCTGAGTCGACATCAGGCCAGCCCATGGTTGAGAATGGCCAGAGGGCAGAACTGAACCAAGTATCCAAGACATCTTCGTCTTGAGTCCATCCGTCACCTTCTGGAGCTTCTTCGCCGACGTACATTTCACCTTCAGCATTGTACCAAGCAGGGATTTGGTGACCCCACCAGAGCTGACGTGAGATTACCCAGTCATGGACATTTTCCATCCATTGGAGGAAGGTATCGTTGAAACGAGGTGGGTAGAATTCTACCTTGTCATCTGTATCTTGGTTGGCAATAGCATTTTTAGCCAATTGGTCCATCTTAACGAACCATTGAGTAGACAGGCGTGGTTCAACCACAACACCTGTACGCTCTGAGTGACCAACACTGTGGACACGTTTTTCGATTTTAACGAGGGCACCGATTTCTTCCAACTTGGCAACAACTGCCTTACGAGCTTCAAAACGATCCATACCTGCAAATTCGAAGGCCAAGTCGTTCATGGTTCCGTCGTCGTTCATGACGTTGACTTGTGGCAAGTTATGGCGTTGACCAACCAAGAAGTCGTTTGGATCATGGGCAGGTGTGATTTTCACGACACCAGTACCAAACTCAGGATCTGCGTGTTCATCCCCAACGATTGGGATGAGTTTGTTAGCGATTGGAAGGATGACGTTTTGACCAATCAAATCCTTGTAGCGTGGGTCTTCTGGATTGACCGCAACCGCAACGTCCCCAAACATGGTCTCAGGACGAGTGGTCGCAACTTCAAGGGCGCGTGAACCGTCTTCCAGCATGTAATTCATGTGGTAGAAGGCACCTTCGACATCCTTATGGATAACCTCGATATCAGAAAGGGCTGTGCGAGCTGCTGGGTCCCAGTTGATGATAAACTCACCACGGTAGATCCAGCCTTTCTTGTAAAGGTCCACAAAGACCTTACGAACAGCTTTTGACAAGCCTTCATCAAGAGTGAAACGCTCGCGAGAGTAGTCGACAGAGAGCCCCATCTTGCCCCATTGTTCCTTGATAGTAGTGGCATATTCGTCTTTCCATTCCCAGACCTTATCGAGGAATTTCTCACGACCTAGGTCATAACGCGTAATGCCCTCACCACGCAAGCGCTCCTCAACCTTAGCCTGAGTGGCAATCCCCGCGTGGTCCATCCCTGGAAGCCAAAGGGTATCAAAACCTTGCATACGTTTTTGACGGATAATGATATCCTGCAAAGTCGTATCCCAAGCGTGACCAAGGTGAAGCTTACCAGTTACATTTGGTGGTGGAATGACGATTGAATAAGGCTTAGCCTTTTGATCGCCTGAAGGCTTGAAAACATCAGCGTCAAGCCATTTTTGGTAACGACCAGCCTCAACCTCGGCTGGATTGTATTTAGGTGAAAGTTCTTTAGACATGTGTTTGTCCTTTCTCTATTTTGTTCATTTTATTTTGAATTTGCTTAGCAGCTTCTTTTGCAGTCAAACTCGTATTATTTATTTTAAAGTAGTGGTGCAACTCATTCGGTTGATGTTGGGAATTTAATTGAAGGGTTTCAGTGGTCTCTAAAATTTCTCTTTCAGATATCTCAATATGCCGTTTCAAGGGCTTGTACTTCAACCGGTTCTCCGTTCGATTTCGACGTAAACGCTCCTCAAGACTTGTTTCCAACTCCACAAAAAGAATCTCTTGATGATAGTCATCCAACAAATCCTGAATTTGCTTCAAATACATCAGCTGGTACTGATTTGAAAAATCAATTACGTCTGTTAAAATTACTGATCGCTGATTTCTTGCACTTGCTCCAAGGAAAGAAAAGGTGATTCCACGAACAAATTCCCACATCTCCTCTGTATAATCCTGATAGATTTCTAATGCAAAATCGATGGCTTGATGGTTATAAAAGAGGGTAGCATTCGTCAGTCGAGATAACTCTTGACCAATCGTCATTTTCCCAGAAGCTGGAGCCCCAATGATGAAAAGATGCATCAAATCACCCCCCACTCACTCCTCAGCATCCGCCACTGTACGAACTCGTAAGACGAGTCGTTCGGTTTCTAATCGTTCTAGCAATTCAGCTCTTGACATTCTTCTTCCTCGCTTTCTTGATAAAGCTTCCCATGGGATTGACTCGATCATCTAGATAACGATAAACGCGCTGGTGACCGTCCCCCATAAAGTAAGTCGGCGCAAAACGGTCATTTTTAAAATGTCCCTTATCATCCAAAAGTTCAGGATTAGCCAGTCGGTCCAGAATCTTAGCAAAGATGTGGCAGATTCCATCTTCTTCGATAATCCGATCCACCTGGCAATCCAAAACGACTGGACAAGATTCCAAAATCGGAGCATGAGTCTGTTCAGAAATCTCGTAGTCTAGTCCCAGGTGTTTCAGTTTCTCCCGATGACTGATAAAGCCGGCCTGCTCCATCGCAAGCATGGAAGTTTCATCAGGAATATTTACGGTGAACTTCTGATAGTACTTTATCTGATCAGCCGCATTTTCCTCAGCACCAACACCGATGACTAGCCAATCTCCCAGACTATAAGAGGAGCTACATGTCGTAATATTGTGTCCAAAATTCTGATCCTGATACCCCAAAATGAAGATAGGAAAACCATAATAGAGTTTACTTGTTTTAAAAGATTGCTTCATAACAACCTCCTTTTACTAAGACACAAAAGAAAATCCCTGCCATCTACATGACAGGGACGAATGTATTTATCCGCGGTACCACCCAATTTCGGGCAGTTGCCCGCAACTCTCGTCTTTAAAACAAAAAGACACTTTTATTTCAATTTTTCATCCATTAGCAACCAGTTTTGACACATTTGTGGACTTCTCAGCACCGCCACTTTCTGTAAAATGCGGGATTCAAAACACCTCTAATGGCTCTATTGTAGCAAGATTTTTTCGGAATTGCAAGGCACAAGAAAGATTACTTGAACTTGATGCCATTTTCTTTCAATTTCTTGATGGTAGCTGGGCCGATTCCTTTCAAGGCAAGGAGTTCTTTTTCAGTCCAGTTTTTAAAATCTGACGCAGACTTGATGCCTTCATCATAGAAAGTTTTGGCACGGTCAAGTGGGAGTCCACCCAAGTTTGCTGCAAAATCTTCTACAGAATTAGCTACTTTTTGAGCTTGCTCTTTGGTAGCTTCTACTGCTTGTTCAACTTTTTTAGAAACAGCCTTACCAGCTTGGCTTGCTGACTGTTCTGCACGTTTCACGACTTTCTTTGTCTCTTCTACAACCTTAGTCACAGCACTTGAAAAGGCACCTGCGCGACGGAGACTATTTCGTAATTGTTTTTTACGATTGAGTTTCTTTGACATGATAAAATCCTTTCAATAAAAAATCCCTGCTCTGACAAGGATTTAATATAAATATTCTATCAAGATTTTAGTAAAAAATCAAGAATCTTTCTCGTTTAATAATTTCGCTCACCAAACAAGCCATCTGGCAAATCATGGAATCCCTTGCCTGCTTTGAAATTATCAAATTTTCCAAGCAAGAACTGATAAGCATCCAAACGGCTTTCGTAACGAATCATAGCATCTTTGGCACGCTCGTCTTGGTCTTCTTCATAGACCTTTTGGCTTTCCTTGAGCGCCATGTCGTTAATCATAATCTGGGTATTAACCCAAGCTTCAAATTCCTTCATAAATTCTTGTTCGTAACTCATTTTTTCTCCTTATTCTAATCCACGGAAATAGTCCGTGTCAATCTCACGGTAGGGTTGAATATCCTGAACATACTCCAGCACTCCTTGGAATTCTCCGTTTTCATCGTGCACTGCCGCGTAGGTGATGTGGACAAACTTACCTCGTGACTCAGACTTGAACCACATTTCATACTTGTCTTTGCTTCCCTCACGAAGCCCCTTCATGATGGTCTTGACCTTGTCCAAGTACTTAGGCGGATGGCAAAGTTCAACATTACGCCCGACTTGGGACGGTGTCCGTTTGAAAATCATATCATCAGCTGGCGTATTGTCATTGTAATACTGGAAAATATCATCTTTATTGACAAAGGTAATCTCCATGGGAAGGTGATTGAGGATGAGGTTGGCCTGCTCGACCGAGAGATAGCCATTGCCAAAAGCCTGTTGACTATGGCGGTCCAGCACTGTTTCCTTTTCCTTAGGGGTAAAGGTAATGGTGAACTGTCCTTCTGGCGTATCGATAACTTGCTGAACTTGGCCTTCTGTCGTATCTAGTTGTACGGGCTCCTCTGCACTCTTTTCCTCAACAAAACTCTGTCTTTCTGGCACCCATTTCTCAGACGGACGAATGATAGCATATCCATAGGCATCGCTCTCCTCCGCAATCTGAAGCCAGTCATCCTGAGTAAAGGATTCAAGGAGAATCATAAGAAGGATGGACTCTTCCTTGAAAATCATACTGTCAAACTCTGTCGCAAAGGCTTCAAAATCTTCCTTTACAGTGCTAATCGGCACTTCTGGTAGTGACTTGGCTGTCGCTAAAGCTGTTTGAAAGAGTTCCCTGATCTGATCATCCACTCCCCACATAACTTTAGGAGGTGAATCGTGACCATAGCGCTCCATGATGGGGAAAAAGAGCTCTTCCTTGCGCTGGTAGTGGATGTCAAATTGACCTACAAGTCCCATCTGACGCACCAAGCCCTTGCGCATCTCCGCCAGCATTTCCTCGTCTTCCATAGATTCATAAGTATCTAACAATCTCCGAATGCGAATCAAGGCCGCACGGAGGGCCAGATTTTCTTCCTTAAAGACCCGAACTGGGTGACCTGGATGCTCGGTATCTGCAACTTCGACATCCTTAACAACATTTTTAAAAAGATTGGCATGAACATCACAGAGTTCCATGACATCTTCAAAGGTAACACCTGAGTCTGAGTTCATCAGCTCGTGCTCCATGAGGGAAATCTCGATGGCTGAGACACCCGCAAAGGTCGCATCAAAACGCTCCTGAACCGACTCAGGAGAGGCACCATTGTGCAATTCTAACAAAATATCCCGCAGGACATGAATCCGTTCATCTGCCATTAGTCTAACCCAATCACTTCGTAGCCGTTTGCTTCCAGCGTGCGGACAATCTTGTCCATAGGAGTTCCTTCCAGCTTAGAACCTTGTTTGAGTGATACTTTACGACCAACAGTATTGCGCATCAAGGGATTGGCAAGGGGTTTAAAACCAAGCTCCACTAGGATTTCCAAGACTTCTGGATGCTTGTCCACTACTTCTGCAACAGGAATTGACACATCGATGATATTGTCCATGATGACCTCCATTGTATGTTCTAAAATGATTTTACTGCTTATATTATACCATATGGAGAGAGATTAAAAAACTAGCAGTGGAGTTCCTGCTAGTTCTCTGCGACTTGAATTACGACCTAAAAAAGTTTAAAGAGCCAATCCAATATTTTAAATAATAGCTTGTAAAACAGCAATTGGACTGCAAAAGAGATGATCATCCACAGGAATTTCATAATTCCAATAATCGGTTTGATAAAAATAATGGCAAGAAGTCCCCAGAAAAATTTCATTCTCTCTCCTCTGGCTTGATGAGCCACCGAGCCGTATCCATTAGCTTGTCTGCAATAAAGAGTTTCCCAAAACCGACAACGGCATTATCATCTTTCTTTATCGTTTTCATTACTTTTACACCTTGCATGGTCAAAATGTAATTACCATAAATTTTAGCAAAAGCTTTGATAGGCCCCATATTATCTTCCCTCGTTTAACTACACTTTCAAAATATTGAAGATACCAGTCTTGCTGGCTATTTCTGTGAAATTTACTCTTTTCATTTCCTATAATATCATACAAGTTGAATTTTATAAGGCTTTTTAATAATGTTTAACTCTGGAAAGATTCTGCCAGCATGTTTATTGCCTTTTCCTCCACCAAAAAAGAGGGTTGCCCCTCTTCTTAGTTCTTATCCAGATTGCGTAGCATTTCGTCAATCTTGTTTCCATATTCGATGGATTCGTCTTTGACGAAAGTCAAATCTGGGATTTTGTACAATTTCAAATTGCGACCAAGTTCACGTTTGATAGTACCAGTTGCTTTTTCAAGCCCGATTTGAGCTTTTTGATTATCTGAAGCAAGGTTACTCAAAATGGTGTAGTAAACCTTGGCAACGGACAAGTCACCTAGCATCTGAACATCTGTAATGGTCACACCTTGGACACGCGGATCACGGACTTTCTTTTGCAAAATCTCATTGACTTCACGCTTGATTTCCATGCCCACACGGTCCGTACGGAAATGATTTGCCATGATATTCCTTTCTCTACTTTGAACCAAAAGCTAGGCCAGCAGACCTAGCTATTTTTAAACTTCTTGATTTTCAGTTCAAATTGAAACGAAGTTCAATTTGAAATCATCTGCTTCTTTCGCCGTGGTGAAAGTGATGGAACTGATTTATCAGTCCCATCACAGGGGATTTTTGAGACTCTAGGCTCAAAAATAAGCAATGAAACCATCGGTTTGCTTGCGTCCCTCACCACCTAAGAAAGGAGCAAAAATCTTATCTTTTAATTTCTTCCATGACGTAGGCCTCAATCACATCATCCATCTTGATATCATTGTAGCCGTCGATCATCAATCCACCTTCACGACCGTTTGTAACTTCTTTGACGTCGTCTTTGTAGTGTTTCAAGCTTGCGAGTTCGCCATCATAGATAACAACACCATCACGAATAACACGGACTTTAGAGTCACGGGTAACCTTACCGTTGATAACCATGAATCCACCGATAGTTCCCACTTTAGACACCTTGAAGGTTTCACGGATAACTGCTTCACCGATAACTTTTTCTTCGAATTCTGGATCAAGCATCCCTTTCATGGCTTCTTCCATCTCTTCGATAACCTTGTAGATAATGCTGTGGAGACGGATTTCCACATCGTCAGCTTCTGCTTGTTGACGAGCTTGTGGTGTAGGGCGTACGTTGAAACCAACGATAAAAGCATTTGAAGCTTCAGCAAGGGTCACGTCTGATTCGTTGATTGCACCGACCGCTGAGTGGACGATGGTAACTTTAACACCTTCCACATCGATTTTCTGAAGTGAGGCAGAAAGGGCTTCAACAGAACCTTGTACGTCGGCCTTGATAATAACGTTAACTGATTTGAGTTCACCAGCTTTAAGCGTATCAAAGAGGTTTTCAAGGCTGACACGTTGGGTAGCTTGACGTTGTTTCATAAGGGCACGTTTGGCACGTTCTTCACCAGCCGCACGCGCAGATTTTTCATCCTCGTAAACAGCAAAGTGGTCACCCGCCATCGGTGCTTCGTTCAAACCTGTGATTGAAACTGGTGTTGATGGCCCTGCAACCTTAACACGACGACCAAGGTCGTTGGTCATAGCACGGACACGACCGAAGGTATTTCCGACAACGATTGGGTCTTGAACATTCAAGGTACCTTGTTGAACAAGAAGGGTTGCTACCGCACCTTTTCCTTTATCCAAGCGAGCTTCGATAACTGTACCAATCGCACGAACTGTTGGGTCTGCCTTGAGTTCTTGGATTTCAGCCACAAGAAGGACTGTTTCCAACAATTCTTCGATGTTTTGGTTGAATTTAGCTGAGATTTCAACAAATTCAGAATCTCCACCCCAAGCAGTTGACATAACTCCATGCTCTGCCAATTCACCGATAACGCGTTCTGGGTTGGCACCTGGTTTATCAATCTTGTTGATAGCTACGATAATTGGAACGTTAGCCGCTTTTGAGTGGTTGATGGCTTCAATTGTCTGAGGCATAACCCCGTCATCTGCCGCTACGACCAAGATCGTAATATCGGTAACAGAAGCACCACGCGCACGCATAGATGTAAAGGCCGCGTGTCCTGGTGTATCAAGGAAGGTAATCTTCTTACCATTTTCCACGATTTGGTAGGCACCGATATGCTGAGTGATACCACCTGCTTCACCTGTCGCAACACGAGAGTTACGAAGGGTATCTAAGAGTGTTGTTTTACCATGGTCAACGTGTCCCATGATGGTTACAACTGGTGGGCGCTCAACCAATTCATCTTCATTGAGATAACCATCTTCGACAAAGAAACGTTCGATGTCGGCATTATCCACTTCAACCTTTTGTTTGGCTTCAATACCATAATCCACCATGAGGAGTTCAATTGTTTCCCCATCCAAGGATTGGTTTTGTGTGGCCATGACACCCATCATGAAAAGTTTCTTAACGATTTCAGCTGGTTCACGTTTGATACGTTTTGCGATTTCCGCAACGGTCATACCATCTGTATATTCAAATTCTGTTGGCAATTCATGGAATTTACGCTCCGTAACAGGTTTTGGAGTCTGATTGCGGTTGTTCTTGTTATTGCCTTTTTTGTTCTTTTTGTTGTTATTCCAGTTACTATTCTTTTGATTTCTCACTTGATTTTGACTACTTCGATTCTTTTGTTGTTTTCTAGGACCATCTTCTTCGTGATCATAATCATCACGTTCTTTGTCTGGTCGGGCTTGTTTTTTACGACGTGTATCCACTGCAGGTTCTTTTTTCTCAGGGACGACTTCAACCACTGCTTGAACTTGCTGTGCTTGTTGCGCTTGTTCAGCTAACTTAGCCGCTTCTTCAAAGATTTCCTCTGGTTCCTTGCGTTTGTTAGCTTGAGCCAAGGCTTCTTTGGCAGCCTGATACTGCTTGAAGCGTTCCTCACTTGAACGAGCGTACTCTGCATTTTGCTCTGCTTTGAGGGCTGCTGCACGGGCTTTGAAGTCAATACGTGGAGCCGCTTGATTTGGACGTTTGTCCTCTTGTTGACGGCGCTCATTTCCACGATTTTGCTGACCTTGCTGTTTCTTAGCTTGGTCATTAAAGCGACGATTGTCGCGGTTGCCTTGAGCTTGTTTTCCACCATTACGGTTATCATTCTTTTGATGATTTCCCTTTTGTTGGTCACGGTTATTGCCCTTATTTTGCTTGCGTCGTTCTGCCTGCTCTTTGGCACGGGCTTCACGTTCAGCCTTGAAATTACGGCTTTGTGGTTTAGCTGCTACTTTTTCTGTTTTAGGAGCAACTGGCTCAGCCGCTTTTGCCTCTTCCTTGGCTACAGCTGGTTTAGCTGGCTCAGATTTTTCGGTTTTCTTTTCTGCACTTGCTTTTGGTGCTACAGGTTTTGCTTCTGTTTTCGGAGCAGCAGGCTTAAAGCTAGCAGCGATTTTTGCAGCGACAGCTTCTTCCACACTTGATGAGTGGCTTTTCACATCCAAGCCCAACTCTTTTGCACGCGCTACAACTTCTTTACTTTCTTTTCCAAGTTCTTTTGCGATTTCGTACAATCTTTTCTTAGACAAATCATGTCCTCCTCTTCTATTCCATAAGAGACCTCATTTTCTTTGTAAATCCAGCATCTGTTACAGCCAAAACCTTTCTCGATTTTCCGACTGCTATGCTTAATTCCAGTGTTGAAAACACGGTTACAATTTCTACTTGATAATACTGACTTTTATCTTGAATCTTCTTGGTCAGATTGGGGCCAGCATCATGGGCTAGAAAGACCAACTTGGCCTTGCCGTCTTGAATGGCCTTGACCACCAATTCTTCACCCGATATGATCCGGCCTGCTCGCTGAGCAAGTCCCAAGAGATTGCTTATCTTTTGCTTATTCAAGTCCTAACTCTCTTCTTTTCACTTTGTGATCCACATAAGCGATCAACTCGTCATAAAAGTTTTCTTCCACTTCCATGTTAAAGCTGCGGTTAAAGACCTTCTTCTTTTTCGCCTCTAGGGCTTCTGCATTGTCTAGCTTGATATAAGCGCCGCGGCCATTGGCCTTGCCTGTCGGATCGATAAAGACTTGTCCTTCCTTGTTTTTGACAATGCGGAGCAAATCACGCTTATCAATCACTTCATTGGACACAACAGACTTGCGCAAAGGGATTTTTCTCGTTTTCATCTTTCCCTCCTCTAGCAGCTTTTATTCTTCTACAGTATCGTTTTCTGCTTCCAAATCTACCGAACCAGCTTCTTCCATGGCTTCAAATTCGCTAGCAGACTTGATATCGATACGGTAACCAGTCAAGTGAGCTGCCAAGCGAACGTTTTGCCCACGACGACCGATAGCAAGAGAAAGCTTGTTATCAGGAACAACCACCAAGGCACGTTTGCTGTCGTTTTCATCAAAGATAACTTGGTCAACTTCAGCAGGAGCGATGGCATTGTAGATAAATTCAGCTGGATCTGCTACCCACTCGATAACGTCGATATTTTCTTCGATGGGCACCATACGGTCGCTCTTAGCATCATAGCGAGCTGGGTGGAATTTGCTAGTGATTTTCTTGATGTTAGCTCCACCACGTCCAACGATTGTACCGATAGCGTCCACGTTTGGATTATGGCTACGAACAGCAACCTTAGTACGGTCACCTGCTTCACGAGCCACGCTCATGATTTCAACAGTTCCATCATAAACTTCTGGAATTTCTTGCTCCATCAAACGTTTGATCATTTCTGGATGGCTACGGCTAACAAAGACGTTGACACCACGAGGGTTGTCTTCAACCTTGTAAACATAAACTTCAATACGATCATGAGAAGCAAAAACTTCACCAGGAATTTGGTCTTGTTTTGACAATTGGGCTTCGATGCTGCCGAGGTTGACATAGATAAAGCGGTTGTCAAAGCGTTCTACTGTACCAGACATGATTTCTTGCTCATGTTCTTTGTAAGTATTGTAAGTGATGGCACGTGTTTGCTTGCGCATTTTTTCCATGATGGTTTGTTTGGCAGATTGAGCTGCTACACGACCAAACTCAGCAGGTGCTTCTTCAAACTTGATCTTGTCACCAAGCTCGTAGGCTGAATTAATGGCAAGAGCATCTTTCAAGCTGATTTCCAAACGGCTATCAAAGACTTCATCCACAACTTCACGAACAGTATAGACTGTGAAATCACCTGTTTTTTCATTGAAATCAATAGCTACGCTGTCTGATTGACCATAGCGTCTGCGATAAGCGGAACGAAGCGACTCTACTACTGCGTCGATGATGTCTTCTTTTTTGATTCCCTTGTCTTCTTCCAAAATGCGGAAGGCCTCTAGCATTTCTTTACTCATGTTTTCTTCACTTTTGAATCCTCAAAAGCTATCCTTTCTTTTTCTATAATTTTACTGCTAAACGTGCTTTTGATACTAAACTGTATGGAATTTGGACCGTTTTCTTACGCGTCTTGTCCATATATTCCATGATCAACTCGTCCTCTTCAAAGGCCAACAAGGTTCCTTCAAAGACCTTTTGCTTATCGATGGCTTGGTAGAGCCCGACATGAATGTATTTCCCAACCGCTCCAGCAACGGCATCCTTGGTTTTTAAAGGACGTTCCAAGCCTGGACTGGTGATTTCTAGGAAATATTGTTCTGGGAAGGGATCTGGCTTGATGGTGTCTAAGACAGGACTGATAATTTCTGTCAAGTCTGCCGTGTCGTTCAAGGTAATTCCTTCAGGTTTATCTACAAAAATACTGAGAATCATGTCACTGCCAATCTTTCCATACTCGATATCCACGAGTTCGAAAGGTGCTTGGATGACAGGTTCTACAACTTCTCTGACTAATTCTACGATTGTTGCGATTGCGTCCACCTCCTCATAAGCAAGAGGCGAAGATATTTCCCCGCCTCTCTTTTCATATTCTTACTCTTAGTATAGCACGTTTGCCAGCTTATGTAAAGCAAAAGCACTTATACAGCCTGATTTCAGGCTATTTCTTAAAATTCTGCCTCAACACGGTAGATAACTTGCCCCTTGTTGGAGAATTTTTGCTCGTATTCTGTCATGACATTGCCTTCAAAATCACTGGCATGTAAATCAAGCCAGACACCATTGAGCTTCATGCCATACTGAGAAAAGCTCACTAAACTGTACTCAAACAAGCCACGATTATCCGTCTTGAAATGAATTTCTCCATTTTCAGGCAAGATACGTTTGAAGGTATCCAAGAAGGTCTTGTAGGTCAAACGACGCTTTTCATGGCGTTTTTTAGGCCAAGGATCTGAAAAGTTCAGATACAAACGATCAATCTCACCGTCTTCAAAGTAGTCAGTCAAGTCAGAACCATCTACCCACAAGAGCTTGATATTAGGCACTCCAACTTCAAGCACCTTGTCCAAAGCGTAGCTCAAAACAGACTTTTGAATATCAATCCCGATATAGTTGATGTCAGGGTTTTGCTTGGCCATACCCGAAACAAAGGCACCCTTTCCACTTCCAACTTCCACATGAATGGGATTATCATTACCAAACAAGTCCCGCCATTTTCCCTTGGCTTCCAAGGGATTGAGGACCACATACTGGGGATTTGCCTCTAGTAATTCTGTCGCCCCTTTACGATTTCTAACTCTCATCTTCTCTTTCCATACTTGTCTCGGAAGTGGCGCAAGCCATGAATCTCCCGATTGACATTTTCTAAATCTTGGTTCATATAATACTTGGAAATCTGGCTCAAATAAGACAATTGACCGTACCAATACAATTTATTTAATACCGTTTGATTGTACTTGTAACCGTAGTAGGTCAACCATTCCTTCCACTGATGTTCTGGAATATAATGGCAGAGCATATGGGCCACATCAAACATGCGGTCGGTCAAACGAACCGAATCCCAATCTACCAAATAAATCAAGCCACTGTCTGTCTCAATCCAATTACTATGTCGTACATCTCCATGGACAATGGTCGCATGGTCCTCTCTAAATCCTGGAATAGTCTGACGTAAATCAGCCATCACTTCACTGATAAAATGATTTTTACGCAAAGCATCTGGAGCTGTTTCTTGCCAAGACTGTAGTAAATCTACAGGTGTTTCCATGGCATATCCCAAACGACTCAACTGTGTCATCAAAGGACGTGAGCGATGTAGGCGAGTTAAAATATTGACGATTTGCTTACGATTCATATCATAGGGGGTCAATATCTTGCCTGTCAACCATTCTTGAGCACACATATCACGCCCATCTGCCAAACGGCGACTCCATAATAATTGTGGAGCAATTTGTTCTCTAGCTAGACCAGGTAGGATTGGAGAGGTGTTCATTTTTACAAAGATACGCTTTCCATCAGGATAGCTACCCATATAAGCCTTGCCACTTTTCCCAGGTATGGGAGTCAGTGTTAGCTCATTATCACCCAAATCCATTTCTTTCCTCCGTATAAAGTTTCCTTACTATTCTACTAGTTTTTGGGCTATTCGTCAACCGCTCCAGACCTGATTCTCAAAGAAAAGCCTCTGGATTGGCTTGGGTATCATTATAGAAAGAAAAAGGCAAGCACCGTCTTCTGCTTACCTTTTCATGATTTTTATAAATAATATAAGAGTGGCCAAGCATTGTAAAACATGTGAACTAGAGTAGAAACCCATAGGTTTTGGCTCTTTTTATAAGCAAAGCCCAGTAACAAGCCCCCAAGTAGATAAAAAATAAACGAAGGGACATTAGAAGGTCCATGCATGAAAGAAAAGAGAGAGGAAGTTAGCACAAGCCCTAACCAAGAATTGTCAAAAACGGCACCTTGAAGAAGTCCTCTGAAAATGAGTTCCTCCTGGATGGGTCCAAAAACTGAGGAAGTCAAAATCAAAGACAGAGAAATTCCTCTGCTGACTTCCGATAAGTGTTGAACTCCTGCGCCAGAAGAAACAGCAAAGAAATGAATATAAACCAGCGTCTCAAGCACACTTAGAAGAAAGATTGCAATGAAAAGTAAAAGTTGTTTCTTGCTTAACATCCCAAAAGAAATCATATCAAACTTTCTAGCATAAGCAACACTCAGCGAGGTTACTAGAAGACTTACAATAATCAATTCAGATTCATTTTGAAAAAAATCCCCATGGTTAATCGTATAAGGAACTGTAATGACGATTAGTAGTACTAAAAATCCAAAACACAAGGCATGAAATTTATCAAAAAACTCCATAAAACTATCCTCCTCAACAAACTTCCCTACTTTTTATAATACTTCAAGCCCCACATGAGCAGAAGCATGATAAGCAAGCAAAGAATAGCCCCAATTTAGGCAATTAATTGCTGATAGAATTCCCCTGCTGTGATACCTCTATACAAACAAATAATAGACATAAAACCTGTCAAGCCGATATACATGAGTTGATTGGTTCTAGGACTAACCAAATCATCATTTACTTATATTTAAGAGTATCTCTTTTATGTTAGTGTATGTTAACACTAAAAAACAAGTTAGGCCAATAATATTTAAAATGAATAATAACGGGGTTAAATCTCTAAAAAAATTATCCACTGACACTACAAGAAATACTATACATATTATAGTCGAAACTATCTTTTTCTTATCCATAATTATTTACTCCTTTCCTAACAAATCCAGCTTATCAATCAAGAGCGATTTTTAACAGAATGTAGCAGCACCCGTTGCAACTTTGACAATTTCAGTATAGCACTATTTGTTAAAGTTTTTCATCCAAATCTTGAGCTGTCATCGAAACATCTTGAATTGCAAAAACTTCATTAGCCCCTACTTTTTATAATACTTCAAGCCCCAAATGAGTAGAAGCATAATAATCAAGCAGAGAATAGCGCCAATATAGGCAATTAGTTGTTGGTAAGATTCTCCTGCTGTGACACCTCTATACAAACAAATAATAGACATAAAACCTGTCAAGCCGATGAACATGAGTTGATTGGTTCTAGGACTAACCAAATCATCATCTTCAAACTTTCTTATCCTCATTTCCCTAGTGAGATAAACAGTGACCAAAATAGAAGCCAAGTTAATAACCACTAAAAGAAATTGGAAAACCAAGGAAAAATTTAAAAACTGACGAGATAGAAATAGATAAGTAGAGACAAGTAAAGGCAACTGACCTAGGAACAATCTCGTAAGGAAGATGTTCCGTTTTTTAGCAAGAAAAGTTTTCATTTCTTTGCTCCTTTCTTTTTAGTTAAAGCAAAATAGATCACAACCGCAATCATATAGGCTATGGTATAAAATAGATGATACCAAATACTCTCCCTAAGCGGATAAAGAAGGGTAGACATGATCAGATATAGAACGAAAATAATCAGTATTTTTTTCTTCATAAAATTTCCTCCTAAATGTATGCTTTATCTTAGTTTAGCTACAACCTTTACACTGCTAGTATAGCACTCATTTTATCCTTGGAACACTCAAATCATAAATGGTCATCAAAACATCTTGAATTGTAAAAAATTTAAAAAGCAAGCATGAAAAACATACTTGCCCTAGGGAAATTTAACAACGTAAAGATCTAACTATTCACCCTTACTTCCGTCTGTTCTGATAGATTCTCATGATTGCAACCAGGATACAGGCTGTCCCACCTGCCAAAACCAGGAGGGTAATGATAATGTTGAGGATTTCAGGCGTACTCCCTATTCTGTTGATAAGACGGAGTAGGGAAATAACTGTCAACTGAATCAGGAGTATTGATTCTACTCTTACCATTGAAGTAAGTCTGTTTTCAACTGCATATAAAAAGGCTGGTAGCATAACACAGGCTATAGCAATCACAAACAGATTGCTCCCTGTTTCTTCTCCCTTATTCACCACGGAAATCATGAGAAGATTCGATGCTATAATCAACGTAGAACAGATGATAAAAAAGGATTTCTTATTCATTTATGATACCTCACATACTATAGTATTTTGTTTCGAACCCAAGAAATATTCTTCAAACTACTGCAACACCATCTCGCCGTAAAGCAGTACTGTCTATAACTAGTTTCCTAGTTTTCTTCAAATACTGATTTTTTATTGAAGACAAGAATGGGAAGCTCATTAACCATTATAGCAAAAAATAATGATAATATATATTATTTTTCGGTTTATGAATGATATTCGTTATTTTGGCAAGGAGAAAGTTCTTTGTTCAATTCAAGATGTTTCAATAACCATTCAAGATTTGGATGAAATTTTTTTAAAAACAGTGCTATACTAAACTTGTCACATTTGTAACACAGCAAAAATCTATATTCGGAGGCAAGTAATCATGAAGAGTAAGATTTATTACATATCCAATATTTTTTATGGAATATTACTATTTTCTATTGGATTAACATCAAAAGTATTTATTTTTAGCAGTTTAATGTCCATAACTTTAATAACTCTATCTATAATAGGATTGTTAAAAACTAAAAATAAAAAGTAGATATAGCAAAATTAATTTTCAAAAATTAGAAACCTCTCCCTATAATTGATGATAGAGAAAATTATTTTATACAAGCAATTTACTGTAACTCAAAACTACTTTAATTAACTATTCAGCCATACAGACCGAGAAACAAGAACTCTCGGTCTTATTTTTTATCATTCTGTATGTATCACAGTAAGCACCTGACGAAAGATTTGATTTTGGCAGGTGGTATTGAGACTGGTATTGGGATGGCTTTCCACAATTTTCATAACGGTATAGAGACCAACTCCTCTCTCCTCCCCTTTAGAACTGGCTCCAAAGGAGAAAATCTCAGAAATATCGATGCCCTCTTCTTTGATGGAATTTTCGATGATAAAGGTCTCCTGTGCCCCATTTTTTAAAAAGGCGATTGAAACATGAGGTTGACTAGCCTCTGCACTGGCTTCAATAGCGTTGTCACAAAGGATAGACACAATGGTTAGAAAGTCAAGTAAGCTCATCCCCTCTACCTGAATCTCCTCTGGAACTTCGACATTAAAGACTATGTTCTTATCTCTGGCTTTTAGAAATTTCCCTGCTAGGAGACTTTTGAGGGCTTTATCACGAATATTCACCAATCGTCCAAGATCATATTTATTGTCCTGCAATTTCTCACTGGAATCTTTTAAGACCGAGTCGTAGACCTCTTTTATCTGCTCCATATCCTCCTCTTCAATGCCCAGACGTAAGCTGGTCAAGAGGTTGGTATAATCATGACGAAAGCTCCGTACTTCTTTGTAAAGCTCCTCTATATGCCGACTATATCGCTCCATATCTCTGTAGCGCAAGGCCTGTTCTTGGTCCAATCTCTCATGGAGTTTGTCCTTCAAATAGGTATCCAATTTCTTAATAATTCCCATAAAAAAGAGCAAGTAAAAGACTAGGATGAGATGGCGAACAGTCTTTGATTGAATCCCCTGTTCATATTCAAAGTAAGACAGATTTTGTATCACCAAATAGTAAGCCCCCATTATCCAGTTAATCTTAGTAAGGGACTTTTGAAAAGCTTTATCTAGAATCTCCCTTCTCAAGTTAGTGAAATCATAGTCTAACCATTTCAAAAAGGCTAGAGAAATGAAGAAATTGAAAATTATTATACACAACCAAATCAAAGAGTAATCATCATGTACTTGCTCTTGTCCCAAAAATGGAAGCACAAAATAAGAAATACCTCTATAAAAGAGATTCACCAATATCATTGGAAAGAGACCATAAAAGAAAAGGAGTTTTTTAGGAAGCCCTCTTAACAATAAGAAAGACAAGCCTATACCGTACAAGGGTTCCGTAAAATAAGATAGGTAAGTATTTCCTACTATATAGTTAATCGTTACAAAAACGACTGCTAAAAGTAACTTAAAAAGAAAAGCTTTAAAAAATCTCTCCAGAGTTAGAACAATTCCATCCACCTTAAAAAATATAAACAATTCCAATCCAACTATCAAAAATGTATATACTATCTTCCAAACTATTTCCATTACATTACCTCACTTAGTGTAAGTTATTGATAGCCTCAGACACTTCCCTGACCTTATAACGCGCTATCATACAGCTTCCACCATTGGGAAAGAAAAGGAGTTTTTCTTTCTTATCCAAACGAACCACATTGGCAGGATTGATGAGAAATGAGCGGTGGCACTGCAAGAGACGGGGCTCCTGCTTGAAAACCTCCTCTAAACTCGCTGTAAATTCCAGCCTATCTGTCTTGGTATAGAGAATAACACGATGGGCTCTGGGCGATGTTTCGAGATAGTAGACCTCTTTAAAAGGATACTGGAATTGGGCAAATTTTGATTTAAAGTAAAAACAATCTTCCGCCAGACTTTTACTATCTTGACTATTGGCATAGAGGAGGGCTGTCTCGATACGAGATTCAAACTCCTCTGCTGACAAGGCCTTATCAATGTAGTCCAGAGCAGACACTTGGTAGCGAAAGGACAGGGGCATAAACTCTGAGTGAGTCGTCACAAAGACAATCAGGGCATAGGGGTCTCGATCCCGAATCTTTCTAGCCACTTCCAGACCCTTCATCTCCTCATTTCGAATCTCAATATCCAAAAAGAATAGCTGATGGGCTCCCTTCTCATGCACCTCTGACAGCAGCTGGTCTGGTTTGCCAAAAACTTTAAAAGAGCTGGGAGTGATATGATGTTCCTTCAAGAGTTTCTCAATCGTCGTTTCAATCCTAGTCTGCTGGGAAAAATCATCTTCTAAAACAAATATTCTCATCTTCTTACTCTCCTTGTTTCAATTTCTTCCTAAAAAGAGAATAGCAAAAATACTATGATACAAGCCCACCAAATCCTAAACAGGCCTTTAACGCTCCTGAAGGGTGTCTTGTTCCTCAAATAAGCATGATAATCTTACCACTATTTTATCATAAAATCTTAACAGTACCATTCAGGAAATTTCAAGGGCAATTAAAGATTTTATGGTGAAAAAGGAGATAAAAGTGATAAACTGACAGTATCAAAACACAGTTGCTAGAAACAAGACTAGCACCCAGATTAAAGGAGGAATTCTCATGACAGATACAGACCCTATCAAAAGAGCTCAGACTTTGATTACTGACTTAAACAAAGCCTACAAAGCATGCAAACAGGCAAGCGCTGATGACGTCCGCTTTCAGGAGCAACTAAACTCTATTCTTGGCTTTCTAGCCAAGGCTGAAACAGTGGATAATCGAGTCTTGATTGAATTGGAAAAATTTTACCAGACTTCCAGTCTTCTCATGGGACTCAGCGCTCTTGATCCAGATACTCCAACTCGCGCCGCTTGGCGGGCCTATGACCGCTTCCACTTTGACCAAGTCAAGACCAAGTTGAGCCTCTACGGGCCAACCATTATCTTGTAGAAAATAAAAGAAGTTGAGACAAACTGAACTCAACTTCTTTTTTAGTGTCATATAGGCATTAATCCTGCATCTGACGTTTTACCTGATAAGGTAAATACAAGACTAGTAAAACCAAACCAGCTCCCAGTAAGGCTAGAAGGGCTAGTTTTTCTTGGAAGGTCACAAGGCCGACGACTAATTCCACAAGTAAAACAAAACTGGTCAATCCTCGGACCACTGCCTGCAGGCCTTTTTCCTTTTGCCCCTTGTCCAGTGGAAAGAGTTGGGTCAAATACTGGTAGTCAAAGGCATGATAGAGGGCCAGCAACTGGAAGAGCAAGAGGTAGTTAAAGAGAACCACCACTGCTGTCGCAATCCAAGCTTGCTCGATAAAGACCTGCGCCAGCAAGGAAAGTAGGAGTAGACGGAGACTGAGCGCAAAGAGATCTCCATTTCGCAGATAAGAACGCAGATAGAGATTTTGCCAAATCTTCCCAGGCACCTTCTGAACAGCCTTTAGGACAAAGTCCAGATAGGCACGACGCTTGACGCTGTTTGAAATTCCCTTGACCTGGGTAAAGAGAGCAAAGAAACGAAGCAAGACTTGCTTACGCTTGCTTTCTTGGGTAATAACATAGTCCCAGTCCAGTCCAGTTTCCGTGAAAAATTTGCTGGCCTTTTGACGAAAGAGGAAATATTTTCCTACCCCCAATAAAAGCACATAGACCAGAAAAAGTGGCAAACCATAACCCATTGCCAAAAATAGGGGCGCAAATAACAGCAAGAAGAGGGTCTGGATAAAGAGCCAAAAGACTAGGGAAATGCCCGTTTGACGCTTGAGGTGGAGCTTGATTTCCTCTTCTCCGACCAAGAGAAAGAGCTTGTCTGGAGCCTCCATATAGGTGGCAATTCCTCCCCAAAGCAAAAGTAAAACAGACGTAATTCCTACAAATAAAAGGATAGGCCAATGATTTTCAGGAAAATGTTGTAAGAGTTGACTGTACTGGTAGGCTAGAAAGCCTAGCAGAACAAGCAGGAACAAGACAAAGTGGTCATTGAGAACATAGCGCAGATAACCGACACACTCCTTACGAAAAGCCTGCTTTCTCTTTAAAAACAAGTCTTTCATAGCTCCTCCTCTTTGGTCAGAGCCAAGTAAATATCATTCAAACTAGCCTCAGGCATGTTAAAGGCTTCGCGCAGTTGCAGGAGATTCCCCTTGGCACGCACCTCACCCTTGTGGAGAATAACAAAAGCATCACACATCTTTTCCGCCGAATCTAACACGTGGGTACTCATGAGAATGGACTTGCCCTTTTGCTTTTCCACTTCCAAAAGCTGAATCAAGTCAGAAATAGCCAACGGATCAAGACCAAGAAAAGGCTCATCCACGATAAAGAGACTTGGATCCACCACAAAAGCACAAATAATCATGACCTTCTGCTTCATCCCTTTGGAAAAATGAACAGGGAACCAATCTAATTTCTGGTCCAGACGGAACATTTTTAACAAAGGTTCTACTCGATCAAAAGCCACCTTCTGCTCAATACCATAAGCCATAGCAACCGTTTCGATATGCTCTCTGAGGGTCAATTCCTCATACAGACTAGGCGTCTCAGGAATGTAACCAATCTGCTTGCGGTAGCTAGTCGCATCTTCTTGAAGAGTCAGGCCATTGATATTGATAGAACCGCTATAAGGTGTCAACAGACCGATAATCTCATTAATAGTCGTCGATTTACCAGCACCATTGAGACCAATCAGACCGACCAGCTGCCCACTTTCAACAGTAAAGGACACATCTTTCAAGACAGGGACATGAACATAACCACCTGTCAGGTTTTTAATTTCTAACATATTTTCTCCAAATCTGGTATAATGTAGCTATATTATATCAAAATTCAATACAGTAGAGGTAGATTTTATGTCAGATTGCATTTTTTGTAAAATCATCGCAGGGGAAATTCCTGCTTCAAAAGTATACGAAGATGAGCAGCTCCTTGCCTTTCTTGATATCTCTCAAGTGACACCAGGACACACCTTGGTCGTACCAAAAAAACACTATCGCAATCTTTTGGAGATGGACGCTACTAGCGCCAGCCAACTCTTTGCCCAAGTGCCAAAAGTAGCACAAAAAGTCATGAAAGCTACCAAAGCTGCTGGCATGAATATCATTGCCAACTGTGAAGAAATCGCAGGTCAAACAGTCTTTCACACCCACGTTCACCTCGTGCCTCGCTACAGTGCGGACGATGACCTCAAGATTGATTTTATCGCCCACGAACCTGACTTTGACAAACTTGCTCAAGTCGCTGAAACCATCAAAAACGCATAAGGAGTTGTTATGAAATTATCCAACCTACTGCTATTTGCAGGAGCTGCAGCCGGAAGTTATCTGGTCACAAAAAATCGCCAAACCATCACAGATGAAGTCTTGAATACCACTGACCGCGTTCAAGCTATCAAGGACGATGTGGATATTATCCAAAATAGCCTGCAAATCATCGACCAACAAAAAGAACTCATCAAGGAATATCAAGAAGACCTGACTTACAAGTTTAAGGTCTTGGAAAAGGATATCCAGACCAGACTAGCTGTGATCAAAGAAACACAGGAAACTGAAGACAAGTAAAAAGAGCCACTCGGCTCTTTTTATAACGTAAACAAGTTATATCCCATCAACTATACATCACAATTTAGACAACTCATTCATCGTTGCACCACTAATCGAAGACTTTCCGACGTAATGAAAACACCTGAAATAGTTTGGTTTCAGGTGTTCGGAAACTTTGAGACCTAGGCTCAAAGTTTAGGTATGGAACTTCGAAGAAGGTCGCTACCGTCCGTCATTACTTAAGGAAAGTCTTAAAAAATCTATAAACAAAAAGAGCCACTCGGCTCTTTTTAATTTTATTCTCCTTCAAAGGCATCTTTAATATGGTCAAAGAAGCCTTTTTTCTTTGGATTGACTTTTAAATCACCAGCAGCTGCGAATTCTTTAAGCGCTGCTTTTTGGCGGTCGTTCAAGCCTGTCGGTGTTACGACATTGACAGTAACGTATTGGTCACCAACCGCACCGCCTCGAAGACTCGGAGCTCCTTTGCCACGTAGACGGAATTTCTTACCAGTCTGAGTTCCCTCTGGAATAACCAATTCAACATCACCGTGAACCGTTGGGATATCAACTGTATCACCAAGAGCTGCTTGGACAAAGTTAAGGTTCAGATTATAGAAGATAGTGGTTCCTTCACGTTCAAACTTATCGCTGGCTTCCACAGAAACCACTACATACAAGTCACCATAAGGTCCACCGTTAAATCCTGCTTCACCTTGACCAGCTAGGCGAATTTGTTGACCGGTTTCCACACCAGCAGGGATTTTTACATGTACACTATGGGCTTGTTTTTCATGACCTGTTCCGTGACATGTTGTACATGGATCTTTGATTTCTTTTCCGCGACCATGACAGACATCACAGGTTACTTGACGACGCATCATACCAAGCGGAGTCTGCGTATCGACGTTAATGACACCAGCACCATGACAGCGTCCACAAGTGACTGGACTTGTTCCTGGCTTAGCACCTGAGCCATTACATGTACTACAGCTTGCTTCACGATTGTACTTAACCTCTTTTTCAGCTCCAAAAATAGCTTCTTCAAAGGTCAAATTCACACGGTATTGGAGGTCATCCCCCTGACGAGGAGCATTTGGATTGCGTGAAGCACCGCCTCCGCCGAAGAAACTTGAGAAGATATCTTCAAAACCACCGAAGCCTCCTGCCCCATCGAAACCGCCGAAACCACCAGCTCCACCAAAACCACCGTTGGCTCCAGCAGCACCGTATTGGTCATAGGCCGCACGTTTTTGGTCGTCACTCAAAGTCTCATAGGCTTCCTGAACTTCCTTGTATTTTTCCTCAGCACCAGGCTCCTTATTGATATCTGGGTGATATTTTTTCGAAAGCTTACGATAAGCCTTTTTGATCTCGTCTGCCGAAGCGTTTTTTGACACCCCCAGACGATCATAAAATTCAGTATTGTTCATACAAGATACCAAGACCGTAAAATTCGACTGAAAAATAGGAAATCTGACGCTGGAGCGATGCTCCTAGGCAGATTTATCTTTTTTCCGAGAATTTAGGTCGGGTTCAATTCCTTTCTTTTATATTGAGTAATAAATTTGGGAACCCGTGTTCAATTCCCTGAACACTCTTTGTTCCTTTCTATAATTTTTATGTAAATCTTTAGAGGCTGTTTTCTATACTCTGCTTCACTTGATCAAACTCTTCATCTGATAGAGTAAATATCAAATCCTCTTCAGCATACTCGTTCTGTTCTTTAAAATAATTGTCCGTATTCTCTGCCAACCCTAAACCGAAAATCACTTTTCTTGCAAACTCTTGATGTGCAAAACCGATAGCCGTAATGATTTGTTTATCTTGGACAAGAACTTTCGGTTGGAAATTCTCACGTGGAAGAAATTCAAAATAGTCAAAGAAGTTTTGCCAAATTCCACCTGTAAATTTCGTGTCGTTCAACAAGCCTGCTTTCGCCAATAAAAGGGGCGCTGAAGAAATGGCTGCAATTAGGATATCTTGCTCATTAAGACTTCTCAAAAACGAGATCAATTGCTCATCTTGTAGAGCAGGACCTATATTTACCATTCCTGGTAAAATCACACAAGAATAATCTTCTATACGGATCTGATCCAATGTTTTCGTCGGTTGACAGGACAAACCATCCTCAGAGACCACCATCGAATTCTCAGAAGCGACATAATCAATCGTGATATCAAAAGACAGAGTTAAAGTACTCGTTAAAGTAGTTATCTCATAAAGAGAAAAATTAGGATAAATGATACAAAGTACTTTTTTCATACGCAACATCCTCTATTTTATCGAAAAACAGAGGCTGGGTTGCAACCTCTGGATTTCTTCTTATCATTATTACATTTAGACAAAGCACCTTTGTGATTAGTCATTCTTAACGAGTTAGGCTTAACTGAGTTTCAGCTAAAAACTTTGGAAAAAAGATAAGCCATCTTTTGTGCATCGCACAAGGCGATGGCTTCCTATTTTTCTTTCGTTTTCTTAACGCATCAACATCTTACTTTTCCGTAAACTCTCCGTCTACGACGTCATCACCTGCGTTTCCTGTTGCTTGTGCGCCTTCTGCTCCTGCTTGAGCTTGTTGGGCTGCTGCTGCTTGTTCGTAGAGTTTAACAGCAAGGCCTTGAGCTTTTTCGTTCAATGCTTCAAGTTTTGCTTTCATTTCGTCCAAGTTATTGTCTTCTTGAGCTTTCTTAAGGTCATCGAGAGCAGCTTGGGCAGCGTCACGTTCTGCATCGAAGCCTTTGCCTTCAGTTTCCTTGATAGTCTTTTCAGTTGCGAAGATAGCTTGGTCTACTTCGTTACGAAGGTCAACTTCTTCCTTACGTTTCTTATCTGCTTCAGCGTTAGCTTCTGCATCTTTCATCATGCGGTCGATTTCTTCGTCAGTCAAACCTGAGTTTGATTGGATCACAATAGTTTGTTCTTTTTGAGTTCCAAGATCTTTGGCCTTAACAGACACGATACCATTCTTGTCGATGTCGAAAGTTACTTCGATTTGAGGAATTCCACGAGGTGCAGCTGGAATATCTGTCAATTGGAAGCGTCCAAGAGTCTTGTTATCTGCTGCCATTGGGCGTTCACCTTGAAGAACGTGGATATCAACGGCTGGTTGGTTGTCTGCTGCAGTTGAGAAGACTTGTGATTTAGATGTTGGAATAGTAGTGTTGCGATCGATAAGTTTTGTAAATACTCCACCCATTGTTTCGATACCAAGTGACAATGGTGTTACGTCAAGAAGGACAACGTCTTTAACATCACCAGTAATCACACCACCTTGGATGGCAGCACCCATAGCAACTACTTCATCAGGGTTTACTGATTTGTTTGGTTCTTTACCAGTTTCAGCCTTAACAGCTTCAACAACGGCAGGGATACGAGTTGAACCACCAACAAGGATAACTTCGTCGATTTCTGACAAGCTCAAACCTGCATCAGAAAGGGCTTGACGAACTGGAACTTTTGTACGTTCTACAAGGTCACGAGTCAAATCGTCAAATTTTGCACGAGTCAAAGTCATTTCCAAGTGAAGAGGTCCAGCTTCACCAGCAGTGATAAATGGCAAGCTGATTTGAGTTGAAGTTACACCAGAAAGGTCTTTCTTAGCTTTTTCAGCTGCATCTTTCAAACGTTGCATTGCCATCTTGTCAGTAGACAAGTCAATACCGTTTTCTTTCTTGAATTCTGCTACCAAGTGGTCGATGATTTTTTGGTCAAAGTCGTCACCACCAAGTTTGTTGTCCCCTGCAGTTGACAATACGTCGAAGACACCGTCACCCAATTCAAGGATAGAGACGTCGAATGTACCACCACCAAGGTCAAATACCAAGATTTTTTCTTCTTTATCAGTCTTGTCCAAACCGTAAGCAAGAGCGGCTGCAGTTGGTTCGTTGACGATACGTTCTACTTCAAGACCAGCAATTTTACCAGCGTCTTTTGTTGCTTGACGTTGGGCATCGTTGAAGTAAGCTGGAACTGTGATAACTGCTTTAGTAACTTTTTCACCAAGGTAGTCTTCAGCGTAGCCTTTCAAGTATTGAAGGATCATAGCTGAGATTTCTTGTGGAGTGTATTCTTTTCCGTTAGCAGAAACTTTTTCAGAAGTTCCCATCTTAGATTTGATAGAGATAACTGTATCCGGATTTGTAACTGCTTGACGTTTTGCAGCATCACCAACGATGATTTCGCCGTTTTTGAATGAGACTACAGATGGAGTTGTACGGTTTCCTTCTGGGTTGGCGATGATTTTGCTTTCAGTTCCTTCAAGAACTGCAACTGCTGAGTTTGTTGTACCTAAGTCAATACCGATAATTTTAGACATGTGTTTTTCTCCTTAATTTTATCTTTTTTTCTTTTTGATACTCTTCTTAGGTGGCGGCGCCGTCAGAGCTTGACTTCGTCAATCTCTTTGACTAAACTTTGAGCCTAAGGTCTCAAAGTTTGCGCAAATAGCGCCACGGCGAAGAGTATCGCCTTTGGTTCGCTTCGCTCACTATTGCAAAGCTGAACTACTTTTTATCTTTCTTCATAGTTTATCGTCGTTTCGGACAAGTTTTCAATGTATTTATGTTACGACACGAGAAGTCGAAATCGATATTATTTCGACGACGAGTTAGTAAGAAGGCTAGGCAAACGCCATAGCGATTGCCGTTTTCTGACGAGTTGCTTTAGCTACCGTCAGAATTGCCTAGTTGTAGACAACTACCATTGCTGGGCGTAGGATGCGGTCATGGAGTTTGTAGCCTTTTTGGAAGACTTGGGCGATGGTATCTGCTGGGTGTTCATCGTCTGCTGGGAGAGTTTGGATAGCCATATGGTAGTTATGGTCAAATTCACCGTCAACTGCGATTTCTTCGATTCCTTCATCTTTCAAAGCATGAATCAAGCTTTCTTGCACCATTTCCAAGCCCTTCTTCACATCATCTGTCAAACCTTCAACTGCGAGTGCACGCTCAAGGTTGTCCAAAGAAGGGAGAATCGCTTTTGCCAAGTCCTGGCTACGGTAACGTTGCAAGTTTTGACGCTCTTCATTGGCACGGCGTTGGATATTTTGCATTTCTGCATGAGCGCGAAGGTATTTATTTTCGAACTCATCTGCACGTTCATTTGCCAAGTCCAATTCAGACTTCTCAGGAGTTGTTTCTTCTATAGTTTCCACAACTTCCTCTTCTTGGACTTCTTCTACTTCTTCATTTTTTATATCTTGGGCCATTTTCGCCTCCTTTAATGATTTCAATCTTAATGTACTTCGTAATGATTACTGCTGAGGTAGCGGTAAAAATCTGTCAACTTCATGGTCAAAACACGGTTGACCACATTGACTTGGTTGATTAGCTGCTGGTAATCCAGATTGACTGGACCGATAATGGCTAGAATTCCAACTCCCCGATAAGGAATGAGGAACTTGCTACTAATCACCGCTAGGTCTGCTAGACAGGACTCTTGACTGTCCGCAACACGGACATTTTGCATCTGATCCTCACGCAACCCCTCACGAATCTCCAGAGCCACCTTTTGAGGTTGGTCAAAGAACTGATAGGCTGCTAGATTGGCAAAATTCAAGAGATTGACCTTGCCCGCCACCACAATGTTTTCGTTGAACATTTCCTTAAAGATATGTTCAAAGAGGTCAATCACATTATCCGTTGTTGTAAAGTAACGCTGGATAATCTGCGGAATCTCCGTCCGAATCTTGTAGTGAATATCTAGAACGGTGTGGCCGAGGAAACGTTCCTGAATGATGCTCTTCAGTTTCAGCAAATCCTCCTGCAAAAAGTTCCTTGGAATCAGAAACTGACTGGTAACCGTTCGAGATTCGTCTAGGGTGAATACTGCCAAGGCTGTATGTTGCCCCAAAACAACGATATCAAAGGCTGTCAAACGTTGCCTGCTCGGCTCAACATCCAGTGCTACTACCGTACAGCCACTCAGGTCTGTTAGCAGATTAGCAGCCTCTTGCAGAATATCCTCCAATTTGAAGAATTCCTGATCAAAGGCTTTGACAATCTCATAAACCTCATTTTCAGCCAATCGGTCAAAATCCAGTGAGTGTTTCACATAGTACTGAAAACCAGCAACACTTGGCATCCGACCACTTGAAGTATGGGCCTTCTCAAGCAAACCTTGCTTTTCTAAAGCCGCCATATCATTACGAATGGTTGCACTGCTAGAGTTAATAGACTCTTGCAAGGCTTTGGATCCGACAGGTTCGTGCGTTTTGGTAAAGATGTCAATAATCAGATTCAGAATATCCTGCTGACGCTCTGTAACCATCTCATCACTCCTCTCTGTCTGATCAATTAGCACTCGATACACCCAAGTGCTAACTTATGATTCTATTATACACCCTTAAAAGAGAATGTCAAGACAAAAACTCAAAAAATTAGCACTCTTTTGCCAAGAGTGCTAAAAATCAGTCTAAAGACCTAGAAACTTTACTATCCACCTACTTGATATTTCCTTTTTAATCTGAAATAACCATAGATTAGATAAGAAATCAGTAAAGCATACAAAACAAAAATAATGAAGAAAGATATAGAAAGATCTTCTCTAAACAAACTCATGCAAACAACAAGACCACCTAAGAAAGTAGTTGCACATAAACGAAGTCTATATTGTATAACTGCCCATCTGAGCCCCTTACTCATATAGACTTGATCCTCTGGAAGTAAATCAGAAGACGATTTACGAAGAATTGAACAAAAACCTGTTTCTATCAATTCCCAACCTCTATCTCTAAAATCTTGCAGTTCATGCTTATACTTTTTAAGAAATCTAGAATCATAGATACGGTAGATGACATCTTCCGGTTGACATTGGTCAAAATAGAAAAAACCAAAACAATTCCTACCATATTTCCAACCTTTCAAATGCATCTCATGTAAATATTCTTCTTCCTTGTCCAAATTAAGAATAGTGAAAATTCGAAATTCTACTCTGCTAACCATTGTATCACCCCAAAATTAGAAAACATGCCTGGTGTTATTTATTAGATAATTCTTTCCACTTTTGACTCAATCTCCACAAAACATAAGAAATCTGAATCGCATTAATTATCAATAAAACAAAATCTATTAAGACAATCAAAAACATGTCCCAACTGAAAGAACTATCTCCACTGACAAACTTTGAGAAAACCGGTAGTAGAGCCGAAAAGATAAGCAAAAAGATAAGCAAAATAGGAATCATCCGAATTATTAAAATCCGTTTAACCACAGCTAACTTCCCAGACGCATCATTATAAATTTCAAACTCGGCATCCGACTCAATTCCAGAATGAAGCTTTCTAAAGTAGGAAAAACCATTAAAGTCTGTAATATGCTCCCAGCCACAGTCTTTAAATAGTTGTAAATAGGAGGCTCTCTCTGATTTTTTCATGGGATAAAGGTCCAACTGATAAGACACTTGCTCCGGTTGGCACTTTTCAAAAGTATACTTAACCGCAACTACTAAGTTAGAGTAGCTTACTTCCTTAAGTTTCCAGCCCTCAGCATGCATTTTTCTAAGATATAAAGCTTCTCTATCATAATCCGCAATGGTAAAAATTCGATTAACAATTTTCTTTTCCATCATCCTTCCTCCAGACTATTTCTGTAGAGTCGTTCAATACGTTTCAATTCAATATCTAAGACTTTGCGTCCCAAGTCTGTGATCTGATAGATTTTCCGTTTTTCCTCCTCTCGGACAAAAGAAATCAAGCCATCCTTTTCCATCTTTGACAAGGTTCCATACATAGTTCCAGGACTAATGGAAACTTGCGAATCTGTCATCGACTTGACCTTTTGCGTAATGCTATAACCATGACGTTCCTTTTGTAGACAGAACAAGATATAAAATCCCGTTTCCGTCATCGGAAGATAAACTCGACGAATCTTATCCGTTAATTCCATTTATAAGCACCTCCTATTTAGTTCGATATATCGCACCTCGTTATATAAAATATATCACACTCCGATATAAAAGACAAGAAAAAAGACCGCCCTCAGGCAATCTTTCTTCTATATTAGTAAAGATCTAAATAATTATCAATTTCCCATTGTGAAACGAAGGTTGCATAACTTGCCCATTCAATTCGTTTAGCTTCAAGGAAACTAGTATAGATATGTTCTCCGAGAGCCGCTCTGACAACTTCATCTTCCGTCAATGCTTTCAAAGCGTTGTGAAGGGTTGATGGAAGGTCTGTGATGCCAGCTTCCTTACGCTCTTCTGCTGTCATGATGTAGATATTTTCTTCGATAGGAGCTGGTGCTTCGATTTTATTTTCAATACCATGCAAACCAACTTCCAACAGAACCGCCATAGCGATGTATGGGTTTGCCATTGGATCCACTGAACGCAACTCAAGACGAGTTCCCATACCACGTGAAGCAGGCACGCGCACAAGTGGCGAACGGTTACGACCAGCCCAAGCAATGTAAACAGGCGCTTCATAACCTGGAACCAAACGTTTGTATGAGTTAACCGTTGGGTTCATGATGGCAGTATAGTTGTAGGCATGCTTGATCAAACCACCAAGGAAATGGTAGGCTGTTTCTGACAACTGCATTCCTTTTGGATCATTTGGATCAAAGAAGGCATTGTTTCCTTCTGCATCAAACAAGGACATATTACAGTGCATACCTGAGCCAGCAATACCAAATTTTGGCTTGGCCATAAAGGTTGCGTAAAGACCATGTTTGCGAGCAATGGTTTTAACAACAAGTTTAAAGATTTGAATCTTATCACAAGCACGGAGAACTTCATCGTACTTAAAGTCAATCTCATGCTGTCCAACCGCAACCTCGTGGTGACTCGCTTCTACTTCAAATCCCATTTTGGTCAAGACATTCACGATTTCACGACGTGTATTGTCCGCAAGGTCAGTAGGTGCCAAATCAAAGTAGCCACCCTTGTCATTTACTTCAAGTGTTGGGTCCCCATTTTCATCCAGTTTAAATAGGAAGAATTCTGGCTCTGGTCCAAGATTGAAAGATTTAAACCCTACTTCTTCCATGTGACGAAGAGCACGTTTGAGATTACCACGAGGGTCACCTGCAAATGGTTCACCTTCTGTTGTATAGACATCACAGATCAAACCTGCAACACTTCCATTTTCATCTCCCCACGGGAAGACTGTCCATGTATCCAAATCAGGGTACAAGTACATATCCGATTCATTGATACGTACAAAACCTTCGATAGAAGATCCATCAAACATAGCCTTGTTTGACAAGACTTTATCTAACTGTTCATCTGTAGCAGGAATTTCGACGTTTTTCATCGTCCCCAAAATATCTGAGAACATAAGACGAATAAAGGTAACATTTTTTTCCTTGACTTCACGACGAATATCTGCAGCTGTGATTGACATGAGTTTTCTCCTTAATGTATGACTACTTGCGGTTGCCTAACCGCGACCAAAAGGTGACCGTACTGAAGCAAAGCGACCCTGTTGGAGGAGTTCATTGTGAAGTGCACGGCGCACCTCAGTCTGACTCACCGCTTTCTTGGATTTCGCTTCACGTTCAGCATATTTTTTCTTAATGGCAGCGATATTATAACCTTCAGAGATATAATCTTTGATTTCAAGCAGACGATCCATGTCATTCAAGGAATACATGCGACGGTTTCCTTCGTTTCGATCAGGTTTAATCAACTCTTGATCTTCATAATAACGAATCTGACGCGCCGATAGATCGGTCAACTTCATAACACTGCCGATAGGAAAAACAGCCATATTTCGGCGAAATTCTTTTTCCTTCATTTACAATTTCCTTCTTTCTGTCTATTATAGTCTAAAAAAAGACAAACGTCAATTGATAATGTTATAAAATGTAACATTATTTTTCTTTTTTCTCTAAAAAGAGCCGAATACGATCAATATCGTAATTTACGAGAATTGCGACAAAAACTCCCATGAAAGTTTCTGATACACGCGCAAACACGTACAAAATTGTCTCCCCACTCGGTATTGATAGGGTAATGATTAACATAGCCGCTACACCGCCAATAATACCTGCTTTGTTATTCATGGCTACATTTGTCATAATGGTTAACATGGTACAAATCGGAACAACTACCAAAGTCACCCAAAAGGCTTCGTGGAATAAGGTGTTTAATAGGAAGAAGAGGAGGGCATAAAGGCCACCGATACTATTTCCTAGAATACGCGAAGTTCCAAAATGAACACTCTTATCAAAACTCTCCCTCAGACTAAAAACGGCTGTCAAAGCACCTATTTGAAGACCTTTCCAGCCAAAAAAGCCAAAAATTAAGAGAACTAGAAAAACAGCAATACCTGTTTTAAAGGTTCGCATACCAAGTTTGAACTGGGATTTATCGAATTTATATTTTTTAAAATAACTCATAATCTCAACTTTCTATTTCCATTTTATCATAAATTGGCTGATTTTATGATGAATAGTTAAGAGGAAGCGTTTTTATTTCAAGTAAAAGAAAAGAGGAACTGTCATCCCTCTCTTCTTTGATTCATTTATGAAATCTTATTTTTCTGTCAAGGCTGCAAGTCCTGGAAGAACTTTACCTTCAAGAAGTTCCATTGATGCTCCACCACCGCGTCACAAATACCTACACTAACACAAAAAGGTGGCTATGTCACCTTTTTGTTAACGTTTCAGTTTTGTTCCTTTTTCTACAAAATCAGGATTTTGTAGAGACTAACGGGCTGAAATTATTTTTCTGTCAAGGCTGCAAGTCCTGGAAGAACTTTACCTTCGAGAAGTTCCATTGATGCTCCACCACCAGTAGAGATCCATGAGAATTTATCTGCACGTCCAAGATTGATCGCTGCAGCAGCTGAGTCACCACCACCAATGATTGATTTAACTCCTGGTTGTTTCACGATAGCGTCCATCACACCAATTGTACCAGCTTGGAAGTCTGGGTTTTCAAATACACCCATAGGTCCGTTCCATACAACTGTTTTCGCACCAGTCAAAGCTTCATCAAATTTAGCGATAGATTTTGGACCGATGTCAAGACCAAGGAAGCCTTCAGAAACTGCTTCACCTTCAGTGTCACGCACTTCTGTGTAACCAGCAAATGCGTTTGCTTCTTTTGAGTCAACTGGCAAGATCAATTTACCATTTGCTTTTTCAAGAAGAGCTTTCGCAACATCCAATTTGTCTTCTTCTACAAGTGAGTTACCGATTTCGATACCTTGTGCTTTGTAGAATGTGTAAGTCATACCACCACCGATAAGGACTTTGTCAGCTTTTTCAAGCAAGTTTTCGATAACACCAATCTTGTCTGAAACTTTTGAACCACCAAGGATAGCCACGAATGGACGTTCTGGAGTTTCAACTGCTTCTTGGATGTAGGCGATTTCGTTTTCAAGAAGGAAACCAGCAACTGCTTTTTCAACGTTTGCTGAGATACCAACGTTAGATGCGTGTGCACGGTGAGCTGTACCGAATGCATCGTTTACGAAGATACCATCTCCAAGTGATGCCCAATATTTACCAAGTTCAGGATCGTTTTTAGATTCTTTCTTGCCATCAACATCTTCGTAACGAGTGTTTTCAACCAAGAGAACTTGTCCATCTTCAAGAGCGTTGATAGCTGCTTCCAATTCAGCACCACGAGTGACACCTGGGAAAACAACGTCTTGGCCCAATTTAGCTGCCAAGTCTGCTGCTACAGGAGCAAGTGATTTACCAGCTTTATCAGCTTCTTCTTTCACACGTCCAAGGTGAGAGAAAAGAATTGCACGTCCACCTTGTTCGATGATGTACTTAATAGTTGGAAGAGCTGCTGTGATACGGTTGTCGTTAGTGATTACGCCATCTTTCAATGGTACGTTGAAGTCAACACGAACGAGGACTTTTTTACCTTTCAAGTCAACGTCTTTAACAGTAAGTTTTGCCATGTTACAAAAACCCCTTTATTTATTTTATTCGAAACTATTATATCACACTTTGGAAATATAAGGAAAGATTTCACAAGATTTTTCGATATTTAATCTTCATCTTCTTTTTTCTGTTTCAATGTCAAGGCTAAACTAGCAAGACCAAGGCTTGCCAATCCTGCTATTAGGGCTTCATTGGCATCAGCAGTTCCTGTATTTGGCAATTGCTTGCTTGCTTCTTCTGATTTAACTGCTGTATTTTGGGCTGGTTTTTCTTGTGTAGGCGCTACTGCTGGTTCAGTTTTTACTTTTGTTCCAATTTCAACAATTTCTGGAATCGCCTCTTGGATGACTTCTGTCGAACGAAGACGACGCTGACCGTTTTCATCAACTTCAAAGACATGTCTCAACAGACCATCTCGTCCCTGTATGATGACTCGTTGTTCCCCAACTAGCATACCAGCATTTTCATGCTCTTGACGATCAAAGGCAACCTTTTCCTCTTGAACTTCCAATTTAGGAGCCTTTTGTTGATCAAAAGCCGGTTGATTAGTAGGTTTTGGAAGGTCTGTGTTTTGTGGTGCTGGCTTGGCAGGAATGAGACCAGTACCTACTTCTACGATTTCAGGACTTGCTTCTTTCAAAACTTCTGTAGCGCGAAGCGTACGATTGCCTTGACTATCTACTTCAATCAAGCGACGAATTTGTCCTTCAACTCCTTCTTGGACAAGTTGACGTTGACCGACTGTAAGATTTGGATTGGGACGTTCTTGGTGTTCGAAGGCAATACTTGTCTCTTCAATTTCTAATTTTGGAGTATCCACAACCAAATTCTTAACACCTTCAGCTGGTTCCTTGCTTGAAATAACTTTTTCTACTGGTTTAGCAGGTTGTGGTTTTTCAGCAGATTCATAAACAAAGGCATAATGAGTAAAGTGTGGCGCTGTAAAGATGACATGACTATCCGTTTGTTCAAAAGCCAATTCTACTGCCTCTTTACCTTCAGGTAAGAAGAAGACTTTCTTCACTTTCTTATCTTTTTCAATTGGAATTTTCACAATAGAAGCGTAAGAGAGATCAACGTCTTGACCTTTTTCATCTAGACCTTCTATTTCAAAGACATGAGCATCTTCTCCAGCAAAGTATTTCTTCTCTTCATCACTTGCTTGAACACGTTCTACTTTCAAGCCCTTGATGACAGTCTTCTCTTTATTTGAGAAGTGTACTTCAACACCTGTTTTACTATCAGAAAAGACTGCTGGTTTGTCTTCTTTCAATAAAGCAACCAGATCTTTTAGACTCTGTTTCGCTGTCGCAAGCTCTTCTGGACTCAAATCTACTTTTTCAACCAAGACCTTGTTCTTTTCAAGAAGTGGGGCTAGGGCAGAACCTGAAGGATGGTTTGGTTTGGCAGCTAAGAGCTCTTGAGCCTCACCTGTTAAGCGATCGAGTTCTGTCTTTTCTTCCGTAAATTTCTCTTGACCATTCAGAGCTTTATGAGCTTCTGTCAATTTATTAAGTCGGTCATTAACCTGATCTTGGGTGCTAGTTTCATGGTCTTTCAACACTTGTTCGGCCGCTTCAATTGCTTTCAAGAATGCTTCTTTTACTTCTGGCGAAGCAAAGTTATAGACCACCTTGTTCTTAGCCGCTTCAACTTCTGCTAATTTTTGTTTAAGGTACTCATCGTTCAATGCTGCTTTTGGAGATACCAAAACATCAAAGTTGACTTCATGTCCTTGGTAACGAAGCGTCAAGGTTTGACGACCAGTCTTTTGAGCATCGTAACCAGAAATTTCAACTCCCTCATCAGTAAAGGAATGTTCTTCCATGGTGTCATTACTATAAGCCACTGCAAAGCGTCCTTCAGACAAGTCTAAGCTATCACCAACTAGGTAATCTTTTTTGGGTTCCTGACTTACTTCAATTCCCAAAATAGTTTTCGGACTTGCTTCATCTTGACTAGTAACAGTCACTGATAAATTAGCATGTACCGGTTGCCCCAAATATTGTAAAGTAAGATTTTGTTCTCCCTTATGATGCGTATCAAAACCTGACACTGATACACCCGCGTGAGTTAGGCGAATAAGTTCGTCCTCAGCTCCACCTTCATACTGAACTCGAAGAACACCACCTCTAAGGTCTAAATTCTCCCCTTCGGCGTAGCTTGTTTTCTTAGGTCCTGTTTCTAGGCTGACTGACTTGATTCTTCTGTCATCTTTTGGAACGGAAACTGCTAGGATATTACTAATTTCCTTGCCTGGCAACTGGGTACGATAGTAAAGAAGACCAGATTGATTTGTCAAATCCAATGGTGCACTTGCTAGGTCTCCTCCAACTTCGCTCTTCAAGGTTGCAAGCGGAGTTTGAGAATTTGGATTATCATAAACGGTAATGGTTGCTCCAGCTGGTACATCCGCAAAGCCAACTTGTACCTTGTTATTGCCTAGAGAACGGGCTGCAGCCTTGGCCATCGGAATATTGACACTCTCAGTATCAAGCTTTTCATACATTTTCCAGTTATAGATACGAATAGCCTTCCATGGGGTTCCATTGTCAGAAGTGACAACATTCAAGCGCCAATCTTGAGCTGTGATTGGTTTATCAAGGGTAATATCTGTAACATGGGCTTTATTGCCACGGACTTCCTTAGCCAATTTCCATTGACCATCCGCATCTTTATAATAGAGGTCAAAGTCTTTGGTGTTCATCAAACCGTCGTTTACAGATTCTCCACCAGCTCCAGCATGGTCCATCACCCATCTAACAACTGTACGTGGCTGGGTCAAACGAATATCCACACTACCACTTAACTGTCCAGAAGACCACTTGTCTGAAAGACTGGTAATGGTACCATTCAACATACCTTCAATACCTTCTCCACCTTCAGTCTTAGGGAAAGTACTATCAATAACTGTTGCACCTGGAACGATATTTTCAGCTAGCGATTTTGGTAGGCTGGTATCTTTTACAGTCATGCCCCAATCAAAGGTTGTAGTTGCAGCTTCTGAACGAACTCCATTTTTACCGACTGCTACAACCTTCAGTTCTTGAGTTGTACCTTGAGCACTTGCTGAGCGGCTAACTTTTGGTAGATAAATCGTTGTAGAAGATGAGCCAGTTAGTAATTTCCAGCTGTCTCCATCTTTTTCGTAAACTTCATAGAAATCTGCATCCTTGTTTCCTTTAAATTGCACAACTGCTTCCGCTTCTTGGGCATTTTTAAGGACTTGTTTGGCTACAGCAACTGTGGTTGGTGCCTGAGGAGCATCTTGATTATTGCTGATGGTCAATTGCCCCAGGTTAAATTGATAACCTTTTAAGTCTTTGTCATTTTCAAAATAGAGTTTAATACCGTAAATTGTTTTGCCCGCCAAGGCACTCAAATCAAAATCATCGGTAGTCCAGTTATCTGAAACTGTCAATTCTTTACGGGCAGCTTCATCACCGTAGGTATAATCTTTCTTGGTTGCAAATTCTACATAAACCTTGGTACCCTTGCCTCCTTTGTGGGCAACATGTAATTTGGTTGTATCTGTCACCTTCAAGCGAGTAGAGTACAAATTCACATCTTGCTTGGTCGCACCTGAAAGATCCCCTGCAAATTTGAGAGAAGTTCCACCATTATAAGCATCTTCAAAATCATAGCTTGCTTTCAACTTATCACCAGTTGATTTTTGCCACCAGCGCCATGTTGGAAGAACACCTGAAACTGAACGGTAATTCCACTCAGAATCCTTAGAAACCTTACCATCTACGAACCACTTTCTACCATGACCTGTATTAAAAGAAGTAGTAAAAGTATTACCTACTGCTGGCGTACGGTCCGCAACTAGGTTAGCAATACCATACCAATCTTTGTCACCTGGTTTTTGACCAGTAGGATCCCCTTGGTAACCTGTAAAGAAGATATCTTCATTTTTATGGTAATCTTCACCCGTTTTTCCTAAACTTGTAATGGTATCTGGGGCGAACAAACCAAGAGAAAGGCGCAATTTCCCATTTTCATCTAAAATGTCATTCCATTTGACCTTGGTCTTGTAGGAACCACCCTGTTGCAATTCCAAACCTGCAAATACGTCATAAGGATTACGACCAATCCAGTTGGCAGTTGCAATAGTGTAATCATTTTTAGCCTTATCCCAGTTAAAGTTAGCAAAGAAGTTATCTGCTGGAACCTTATCTCCTTCAGGTTGCATGAATTGGTAGTTGTATTCTCCCAAACCATCTTGGTGGTAACGTCCATAGTTATAAGTCATGGCATCGTACCAAGAATACTTGATTGGATGGTTTACCTTAGCAGCATACTCCTTAGTATAGAGCATAAACTGGCGCATCTTTTCTCCAAGAGGTTCAACCAAATCCCCAGTTGTTTCCTGGTTGATGAAATAGCCATCATAGCCATAATACTTGGCCATATCTACCAATTTACGGGCAATTGGGAAGCTACCATCTGGGTCTTGCTTCAAAGCTTCAGCAAATTTTTCTTGATCTGCAATACTATTAGACCAGTTGAAGAAGAGTGTACCATATACAGGAACCCCGTTACGGTGACCTGCATCAATAACGTCAGGAGTTGGTACGAGACCTTCCCAGAAGACCATTGAATCTAGATATTGCCAATAGTCAAAAGCATAAGCCTTGAACTCTTCTCCACCAACAGAAGCGTGGTCTTTTGCTTTAGAGTTGGTGTTTGATAGGGCTTGTACTTTTGCTTCCTTGCTAGCTTTTTCATTGACTAAATGACCTGTCCGACGTGAAGCGAGGGCGACAGACCCGCGGTTAATAGCATCATCTTCACGAGCACCTGGTTCCCATTTTAACAATTCTTCCCAAGAATTAAATTTGATTTCCTTTGGTTTTAATGTTTTTTCTGTATTTTTAGGGACATCTGGCTGGACTTCTTTTTCAGTCTTATTAGCTTCTGCTGCTGGCTTAGACTCATCTCCTTGGCTAGTTGCTTCAGGCTTTGCTTCCGTTTCCTTGTCAGACTTAGGTTTTGCTTCTGCAGATGGTGTTTCTGCAACCACCTCACTTGCTTTTTCCTCTGGTTTAGCTGCGCTAGCTGCTTCTGCAGTTTCAGTAGTTGCAGCTTCATTGCTTGCTGGCGAAGCAGTTTCAGATGCTGTCGCTACTCCTTCTGCCTTTTCTGGCTTGTTTTCTCTAGCCTGTTCTCCTTCATGCTGCTTGTCAGCTTCATTAGTTGGATACTCACTCTCTCCTGAAACAAGCTCTGTATTGGCTCCGTTATTTTCAGGAACTGCAGTTTCTTCAGCCAAGGCTGGACCAGCAAATAAAACAGCACCAATCATCAGCGAGCAGGCTCCTACTGATAACTTACGAATACTGTAACGACAACGTCTTTCAAAAAATGGATTCTTCATTTTCTCCTCCTAAAAGATTGATTTTGTTGCACAAAAGAAAGCGCTTAACTTTCTTTATAAAATTTTTATCCCAATCACAGGGACCAAGATAATTCCTCCCTCATTTTAAAATATTTCTTTTAAATGTCAATATATAAAAGGAAATATCTATATCTAGGTTAGAAATTGGTAAAATTAATATAATTAAGGCCCATTCTAACGAATTTTCTTTCTAAAATCTTAGCTTAACACTTGTTAGATTTACTTTTATCCTTTAAAATAGAATAGGAGAAATTCCGTTATTATTTTTCGGAGGAAAAAGAAATGTCCATTAATTGGCAGGAAATTTTATTTCACTTTTTAGGTGGTCTGGGACTATTCTTATATAGTATCAAGACCATGGGAGACGGTTTGCAACAAGCTGCTGGAGATCGCCTTCGGTTTTACATTGACAAATATACCAGCAATCCGTTCTTCGGTGTGCTAGTTGGTATCGGTATGACGGCGCTAATTCAGTCAAGTTCTGGTGTCACAGTCATTACAGTGGGGCTAGTCAGCGCAGGACTTTTGACCTTGCGTCAAGCTATCGGTATTGTCATGGGTGCCAATATTGGAACTACCGTTACATCCTTTATCATCGGTTTTAAGCTAGGAGATTATGCCTTACCAATGCTTTTCATCGGAGCGATTTGTCTCTTCTTCACCAAGAATCGCTCTATCAATAACATCGGACGTATCATTTTTGGTGTAGGTGGTATCTTCTTCGCTCTCAATCTTATGAGCGGTGCAATGGAACCTCTAAAAGACCTGCAAGTCTTTAGAGACTATATGGTTGAACTAAGCAAGAGTCCTATTCTAGGTGTCTTTGTCGGAACTGGACTAACCCTACTCATTCAAGCTTCTTCCGCAACTATCGGTATCCTACAGAATCTTTACGCAAGTGGTTTGATTGATCTACAAGGTGCCCTACCAGTCTTGTTTGGTGATAATATCGGAACGACCATTACAGCTATTATTGCTTCTCTTGGAGCTAATATCGCTGCCAAACGTGTTGCTGGTGCCCATGTCGCCTTTAACGTGATTGGTACGGTTATCTGTATTGTCTTCCTTGTACCTTTCACTGGCTTGATTCAATGGTTTGAATCTACACTCAATCTGGCTCCAGAAATGACCATTGCCTTCGCCCACGGAACCTTTAATATCACAAATACTATTATCCAATTTCCATTCATCGGAGCCTTGGCCTACTTTGTAACCAAGCTCATCCCTGGTGAAGATGAAGTTGTCAAGTACGAGCCACTTTATCTTGATGAGCATTTGATTAAACAAGCACCATCAATCGCTCTCGGAAATGCCAAAAAAGAACTCCTTCACTTGGGAAATTATGCTTCCAAAGCCTTTGACCTTTCATACAACTACATCATTGACCTTAATGAAAAGGTTGCTGAAAAAGGCCACAAGACGGAAGAAGCCATCAATACCATTGATGAAAAATTGACTCGTTACCTTATTACTCTTTCAAGTGAAGCTCTTAGCCAGAAAGAAAGTGAAGTGCTCACCAACATTCTTGATTCATCCCGCGATTTGGAACGAATTGGGGACCACGCAGAAGCGCTAATCAACCTGACTGACTACCTTCAACGTAAAAACGTTGAGTTCTCTGAAGCTGCTTTACAGGAATTAGCTGATATCTATCAAAAGACCACTGGCTTTATCAAAGATGCCCTTGACAGCGTGGAAAACAATGATATTGAAAAAGCTCAAAGTCTGATTGAACGCCATAAAGAAATCAACAATATGGAACGTGTTCTCAGAAAGACCCACATCAAACGCCTCAACAAGGGCGAGTGTTCAACACAAGCTGGGGTCAACTTTATCGACATCATTTCCCACTATACTCGTGTATCTGACCACGCTATGAATCTAGCTGAAAAGGTCATCGCTGAACAAATCTAAGAACCAAGAAGCTATCCTAAATAGGATGGCTTTTTTCTTTTCCTAATCTAGAATTGCTTTTCTAACATATAGAAAAATGCTTTGATTCACAATGGAATCAAAGCATTTTAAAGAGCTCCCCATACATAAGCGCAGAAGCTGCGGTTCCTCTGTACTTAGCTTCTTCTCTTTTAATAAAGCGAGCTAAGTTGAGCAACTCAGGTGCCGGATGTTTGGGATTTAGGAGCAATTCACGATTGACCAGGCCTGAGAGACGAACTGCCAGCAATTGCTCATTTGTAGTAGACAGTTTTTTAGCAGTCTCTAGGAGAGCAGCAACTAAATCTTCACTCAAATCATGTCGAGCATGATTGTAAAGATCTTTTACAAGGATTTCTAGGTTTGGTTCTACCATCCCTACCACCTCCTTAAGTTTAATAATTTTTAATCAAGTCAACTGTTGAACGATCCAATTTTTTCACCAAGGCTTGCAAGAAAGCTTGAGCTTCTAGGAAGTCATCCATTGCATAGAGGGTTTGGTGAGAGTGGATATAACGAGCGCAAACACCGATTGTTGTTGATGGGACACCACCATTTTTCAAATGAGCTGCGCCAGCGTCTGTTCCGCCTTTACCACAGTAGTATTGGTACTTGATTCCAGCTTCTTCAGCAGTTGTCAAAAGGAAATCCTTCATCCCTGGGAGAAGCAAGTGACCTGGGTCGTAGAAACGAATCAAGGTTCCATCCCCAATCTTGCCTTGACCGCCATAAACATCACCTGCTGGTGAGCAATCAACTGCTAGGAAGACTTCTGGATCAAACTTGGTTGTAGATGTATGAGCACCGCGGAGACCAACTTCTTCTTGGACGTTAGAGCCAAGATAGAGTTCATTTCCGAGTTTTTGACCTGACAGAGCTTCTGCCAACTCGCTCACCATAAGAACTCCATAGCGATTGTCCCAAGCTTTTGAAATGATATTTTTTTCATTGGCTGTTAAGATAGCGGAACTATCTGGGACAATGGTGTCACCAGGACGGATTCCAAAGCTTTCTGCCTCAGCCTTATCCGCAAAACCGCCATCAAAGACGATATCTGCAATGGCAGGCATGGTTGGTCCGCCCTTACCACGAGTCAAATGTGGCGGAACAGAGCCTGAAATCACAGGAATTTCACGACCGTCACGAGTAAAGAGTTTAAAGCGCTGGCTACTAACCACCATAGGATTCCAACCACCGATTTCTACGACACGGAAGGTACCATCTGGCTTTATTTCGCTGACCATAAAACCAACTTCATCCATGTGAGAAGCGACCAAGACGCGCGGTGCATCTGCAGCTTCTGAATGTTTGATACCAAAAATACCACCCAAGCCATCTGTCACCACTTCATCCACGTGCGGTGTCAACTTTTCACGAAGATAAGCACGGACAGGTGCTTCATGACCTGAGATCGCAGCAAGTTCTGTTACTTCTTTGATTTTTGAAAATAATGTTGTCATTTCAGTTCCTTCTTTCTTTCATCCATTTTACCACTTTTTATAGGAGAAGGATAGCGGGAAGGTGGATTTCTAAGTTAGTATCTTAGTTTTGCTCTATCTTAGAAATGAATTGTATTCTCTTGCATTTGAAGTAAAATCTAAAAAAATTCCAAGATTCACTCGAAATTTTATTCCCAAACAAAAAAACAATCCGATGCCAAAATCGTTCAGATTTTTCATAAAATTTGCAGAAAATAGTTGACTTTGCCTTCTTATTTCTTTAAAATAGTACAAAACTAGGAAAAGGAAAAAATCATGACCAAAACAATTCTTGTTACTGGTGGAGCTGGCTACATTGGCTCCCATACCGTTAAAGCTCTTTTAAATGCTGGCTATCAGGTACATGTTCTAGATAATCTCTCTACAGGAAATCGTTCGGCTGTAGATAGTCGTGTTAGCTTTAAACAACTGGATGTTTATGATGCTAGTGCCCTAAAAGCTTACTTGGAAGAAAACAAGATTGACGCTGTTCTGCATTGTGCGGGTGAGATTGTTGTGAGCGAAAGTATTGAAAATCCAAGTAAATACTTCACTGCCAATGTTGCTGGTATGAACCAAGTTCTCAAAGTCTTATCTGAAGTTGGCATTCAAAAAATCATGTTCTCTTCGACTGCTTCCCTCTATGGTAATAACTGTATTGACAAGCCAGCAACTGAAGATACCCTGCTCGATCCTGTCAATCCTTATGCAGAGACAAAACTGATGGGCGAACGAATGATTTACTGGATGGCTAATCGCTACGACTGGAAATATGTCATTTTCCGTTACTTTAATGTTGCTGGGGCTGAAATGGATGCTTCAAACGGCCTGCGTGTGAAAAATCCAACTCACATCATTCCCAATATCAACAAAACCGCATTGGGACAAAATGATAGCCTGAAAATATTTGGAGATGACTACGATACACGTGATGGTTCATGTATTCGAGATTACATTCATGTCTTGGACCTTGCACAGGCTCATGTTAAAGGAATGAACTACCTATTTCAAGAAAACAGTTCTTCTCAAATCTTTAACTTAGGAACTGAAAAAGGCTATACCGTCAAAGAAATCTTTAAAACTGCTGAAGAACTACTGAATCAAAAAATACCACACGAAATTGTTGCTCGCCGTGCTGGGGACCCAGCCAGCGTCCTAGCAGACGCATCAAAAGCTAAAAAATATCTTGATTGGAAGGCTAGCTACTCCCTCGAAGATATTATTTTATCAGATTATCGTTGGCGTGTTAAAGAAGGCAAAAACATTTTGGAATAGGATAACAAAGGAGAAAGCCTTGGCGCTCTCTCCTTGTTTTATTCATTAAATTGTCAGAAAATTTATTGACAGATTAAATAAATCATGTTACAGTAATATCCGCAGGTATCTTTCAGTACCAAATCTACATGAAAGGATGGGGTATGAAACTTTCTCATTATTTAATTGGCTTACTTCTACTCCTAGTCTTTCTCTCTATTAGCATTGGGACCAGTGATTTTTCATGGGGAAAACTCTTTGCTCTGGATCATGAAACTTGGCTTCTCTTTCAAGAGTCCCGTCTTCCAAGAACCATCAGTATTCTCCTGACGGCCTCTAGTATGAGTATGGCAGGACTTCTCATGCAGACTATCACTCAAAATCAGTTTGCTGCTCCAAGCACAGTTGGAACGACTGAAGCTGCCAAACTGGGAATGGTGCTGAGCCTCTTTGTCTTTCCGTCGGCTAGTCTGACCCAAAAGATGCTCTTCGCTTTTGTTTCATCCATCACATTCACCCTCTTCTTCCTAGCCTTCATGACTATTTTTTCTATAAAGGAAAGGTGGATGTTGCCTCTGATTGGGATCATCTATAGCGGGATTATCGGTTCTGTGACAGAAGTTATCGCCTACCGTTTCAATCTGGTTCAGAGTATGACAGCTTGGACCCAGGGCTCCTTCTCCATGATTCAGAATCATCAGTATGAATGGCTCTTTTTAGGCCTCATCATCCTGATAGCCGTTTGGAAATTATCCCAAACTTTTACCATCATGAATCTGGGCAAGGAAGCCAGTGAGAGTTTGGGGATTTCTTACTCCCTACTTGAAAAACTGGCTCTCTTTCTGGTTGCTCTAACGACTAGTGTCACCATGATTACCGTGGGTGGCTTACCTTTTCTCGGAGTTATTGTTCCCAATCTTGTTCGCAAGCGTTATGGAGATAATCTAAGTCAGACCAAACTTATCGTCGCACTGGTTGGAGCCAATCTAGTTCTGGCTTGCGATATCCTATCCCGAGTTCTGATTCGACCCTATGAGTTGTCTGTCAGTCTTCTACTAGGAATCATTGGTAGCCTCGTCTTTATCCTACTTCTATGGAGAGGGGGACGAAAAGATGCAGTTTAAAAGCAAACATACCAAACTCTTCTGCCTTCTCATTATTCTCGCCATCGGAGCTTGTCTTCTCTACTTTTGGCCCATCACTCACTTGTCAGCCTTTGCTTGGAAATTGCGTTCCCAAAAAATTGTCGTTTATCTCTTGGTAGCTATCGCGACTGGGATTTCGACCATTAGTTTTCAAACCCTGACGGAAAATCGTTTCCTGACTCCTAGTATTTTGGGAATCGAATCCTTCTACGTCCTACTACAAACTCTGCTACTGGTTTTTGAAAGCAAGTTTCTTCAACTCGGGAAGTCTCCCATCTTAGAATTCCTAATCTTACTTCTTGTCCAATCCCTCTTCTTTCTCGCCTTAGAAGGCTACCTGAAGACGCTGATGAAACAAGATCTGGTCTTTATCCTGCTGATTTGTCTTGCCCTCGGAAGTCTCTTTCGAAATATCAGTACCTTCCTTCAGGTCCTGATGGATCCAAACGAATACGATAAACTGCAAAACGGTCTCTTTGCCTCCTTTCAACATCTCAACACTTCCATCCTAGCCATCGGCTCTCTGATCATCATTGCTTTGACAATCTTTTTCTTTCGAAAAGCAGTCATTCTGGATGTCTTGCACCTACAAAGAGAAACAGCTCAGATATTGGGACTCGATGTTGAAAAAGAACAGAAAGAGCTCCTCTGGGGCATCGTACTTTTAACTTCAACGGCCACTGCCTTGGTAGGGCCTATGGCCTTCTTCGGCTTTATGCTGGCTAATATAACTTACCTGATTGTCAAAGATTATCGGCACAAGTTGCTCTTTATCGTAACTATTCTGATTGGATTTATTAGTTTGACCTTGGGACAAGCCCTCATCGAACGAGTTTTTGCTCTGGAAATTCGCATCAGCATGATCATCGAGAGTGTGGGTGGCTTCTTATTCTTTATCTTACTTTATAGGAGGGCGCGTCGGTGAAACTGGAAAACATTGACAAATCCATTCAAAAACAGGATATTTTGCAAGGCATTTCGCTTGAAGTCAGTCCTCAGAAACTGACAGCCTTTATTGGCCCAAATGGTGCTGGAAAATCGACTCTCCTCTCCATCATGAGCAGACTGACCAAGAAAGATCAGGGGATTCTCAGTATCAAAGGCCGTGAAATCGAGAGTTGGAATTCACAAGAACTAGCTCAAGAACTCACTATCCTAAAGCAGAAAATCAATTACCAAGCCAAATTGACGGTGGAAGAACTGGTCAGTTTTGGACGATTTCCCTACAGTAGAGGACGACTGAGACCAGAAGATTGGGAAAAAATCCGAGAAACTCTGGACTATCTGGAACTGACCAACCTAAAAGACCGCTACATCGATAGCCTGTCTGGAGGCCAGCTCCAGCGGGTCTTTATCGCTATGGTACTGGCCCAGGATACAGACTTTATCTTGCTAGATGAACCGCTCAACAATCTCGATATCAAGCAAAGCGTCAGCATGATGCAGATTCTCAAGCGACTGGTGGAGGAACTAGGAAAGACCATTATCATCGTCCTCCACGATATCAACATGGCCAGTCAGTATGCAGATGAAATTGTCGCCTTCAAGGACGGTCAAGTCTTTAGCAAGGGAAGAACAGATCAAATCATGCAGGCTGACCTGCTCAGTCAACTTTATGAGATTCCCATCACGCTGGCTGATATCAATGGCAAAAAGATCTGTATCTATAGCTAATAACATATAAGTTCAAGTTAGAGAACCTTCAATCTCTTAGTCAATAAAACCTAGAGACTCCCTGAATCGTTATCACATTTTAAAAAGGAGAAATCATGAAAACATCCCTCAAACTTTACCTCACTGCCCTAGTAGCCAGCTTCTTGCTCCTACTTGGTGCATGTAGTACAAACTCAAGCACTAGTAAGACGGAGTCAAGTAGCTCTGCTCCAACAGAGGTAACCATTAAAAATTCACTAGGTGTAGTCACACTTTCAAAAGTCCCTGAAAAGATTGTGACCTTTGACCTCGGTGCTGCGGATACTATTCGCGCTTTAGGTTTTGAAAAGAATATCGTCGGAATGCCTACAAAAACTGTTCCGACTTATCTTAAAGACCTAGCTGGAAAAGTTAAAAATGTTGGTTCTATGGTTGAGCCAGACCTAGAAGCCCTTGCTGCTCTTGAACCAGACCTAATTATCGCTTCACCACGTACCCAAAAATTCGTAGATAAGTTCAACGAAATCGCTCCGACTGTTCTCTTCCAAGCAAGCAAGGACGACTACTGGACTTCTACTAAGACCAACATTGAATCCTTAGCAGGCGCCTTTGGTGAAACTGGCACACAGAAAGCCAAGGAAGAATTGGCCAAGCTAGACAAGAGTATCCAAGAAGTCGCTACTAAAAACGAAAGTTCTGACAAAATAGCCCTTGCTATCCTCCTCAACGAAGGAAAAATGGCTGCCTTTGGTGCCCAATCTCGTTTCTCTTTCTTGTACCAGACCTTGAAATTCAAACCAACTGATACAAAATTTGAAGACTCACGCCACGGACAAGAAGTCAGCTTTGAAAGTGTCAAAGAAATCAATCCTGACATCCTCTTTGTCATCAACCGTACCCTTGCCATCGGTGGGGACAACTCTAGCAACGATGGCGTCCTAGAAAATGCCCTTATCGCTGAAACTCCTGCCGCTAAAAATGGTAAGATTATCCAACTAACACCAGACCTCTGGTATCTAAGCGGAGGCGGTCTTGAATCAACAAAACTCATGATTGAAGACGCACAAAAAGCTTTGAAATAAGCAACTTCAAACTCAACTAACAACTTTACATGATAAACCGCATCCTATCAAGCTCACTCAAACCTGATAGGATGCGGTTTTATTATTTTATTAAAATCTTTTACCTAACCTCATTCCCCTTCTTGATTTCGTTTGAGGGAAAAATGGTCTGGAACAGGGTCCTTACCTGTTTTCGACCAGGGATGGCAACGTAAAATCCGAGCCAAGCCCATCAAAACACCCTTGAAGCCATGTTTTTCAATAGCCTCAATCATGTAGTTGGAACAAGTCGGCTCAAAGCGACAAGAGGGTGGAAAGGCTGGTGAGATAAACCGTTGGTAAAAGCGCACAGGCGCTATTAAAATTCGTTTCATTATTTCTTGGTTACAGCCATGGTGTGTAGTTGGCTGATTTCTTTTTTATTAAGACGACGGGATTCTCCTGGACGGAGTCCTGTCAAGTCTAGATGTCCAAAACGAGTCCGTGACAACTTGTCCACTTGAAGACCGACAGCTTCAAACATCTTTTTAACCTGGTGGTTACGCCCTTCATGGATAGTCAACTGCACCACAGAGCGATTTTTGACTGGATCCACTTTAAGAATCTCATAGACAGCCGGCTTGGTTTTCTTACCATCAATCTCAAGTCCACGGGTCAAGGGGCGGAGATTATCCTTATTGGCCACACCTTTAACACGCGCGACATAAACCTTGTCAATCTCATTACGAGGGTGAATCATCTCATCCGTAAAGTCTCCATCATTGGTCAAAATCAAGACTCCTGATGTATCCCAGTCCAAACGACCTACAGGGTAGATGCGCTCTTTCACGTTGGGCAAGAGGTCGACAACCGTCTTGCGGCCCTTGTCATCTGTCACACTGGAAATGACACCGCGTGGTTTGTTAAGCAGATAGTAGACCTTTTCTTCATTGTAGATAGGTTGACCTTCAACTTCGACCTTGTCGCCTGACTTGATAGTGGTTGCTAGTTCACGTACCACTTGGCCGTTAACCGTCACCAAACCTTGCTTAATCAGCTCTTCTGCTTTTCTCCTACTGGCCACACCTGCGTGGGCAATATACTTATTGATTCTCATCTTCTTCTATCCTTTCACCAAATAATTGGCTTTCTTGGGCTTGAATCTCAAGCTCATCAATCACTGGTAATTCTTCTAAATGGTTTATCCCCATGTAATCTAGGAAATAATCTGTAGTCACATAGAGGTTGGGGCGACCCAACACTTCTTTTTTCCCGTCTTCTCGTATCAAGTCAAAGGCCTGCAACTTTGCCAAGGCCCCACTCGAGTTGACACCACGGATGGCATCAATCTCTATCCGTGTGATGGGCTGTTTGTAGGCAATTATGGACAAGGTCTCAAGGGCAGCCCGAGATAAACTCTGGTTGATAGGTGCCTTAGAGTATTCCTTCAAAATCTCTGAAAACTGAGGCTTGGTCACCAATCTATAAGCTCCCCCTGTCTCAATCAGAGCCAAACTGGAATCTGGGTCCTTTTCATACTTCTGGGCTAATTTTTCTAAACTCTGTTGGATGCCTGTCGGTGGCAGAGAGAGGAGTTCAGCTAACTGGCGGACTCTAATCCCATCTTCACCCGCTACAAACAAGAGCGCTTCTATTTTTGCTAAAGTACTCATCTTTCCTCTCTATCAAGTCTAGCTTTGGGCCACTTGACTTTCTTCCTTCTTTTCCATGAGATAGATATCTCCGAAACTCTCCTCTTGCACAAGAATCAGCTCCTGGGTTTTGATTAACTCTAGGGTTGCCAAAAAGAGGGTGATAACCTCTTGGACATTCTGGGCTTCCTTGAACAAATCCTGCAAGCGCAATTGATCTCGTCCAGCCAAGGACTCTTTCACGATAACCATCATGTCCTCAATCTTATACTCATCCCGCAGGATAGTCGTATGATTCTGTTCAAACTCCTCTTTTTTCTTGGCTAGGATATTTGAAAAAGCCAAAAAGAGGTCAATGGTCGTCTTGTCATGCACAAGCTCCGCATCTTCGTAAATCAATTCTGTCGGCGCTTTGGAATAGTGCTGGGCCCGTTCTTGGTGCTTGGCTTCCAAGTGTTCACCCAAGAGCTTGAATTTGCGGTATTCTTCGATTTGGGAGAGAAGATCCTGCTCTAGGTCATCTTCCAAATTTGTCACTTCTGCTATCTTTGGCAAGAGCTTGCGACTCTTGATCAACATGAGCTGACTGGCCATGACCATATACTCTCCCGTCACTTCCAGACGCATGGCCTGCAGGGTTGAGACATAGGCTAGATATTGTTCGATGACTTCCGTAATGGGCACATCGTAGATATCCATCTGGTACTTAGAAACAAGGTGCAAGAGCAAGTCCAGGGGCCCTTCAAAATCTTTTAATTTAATATCCATTATCTATATTTTTCTAAGGTCAGGACTGTTTTTAATCCTAATTTTTTTGCAATTTCGTACAAATCGACCTTGTTTTCAATTTGTCGTAGAATGAACTGTTCCCGCAATGCTTGGGCTGATAAGGCTGGAAAACCTTTCTCCTTGACAAAAGCTTCTAACTGACGAAAGGCCCACTGACGGGAATAAGCTTTCCCTCCCCTTTCAAAGAGATAGGTCTGCCCCATCAAGGGTTCCAATTCTGAAAGCAAGGTCGTGGGAATGGTGACAATCCTCTGTTGGGAAGCCTTCTTGATTCGCAACACCTGAAAGTCCAGATTGACGTCCGCAACCTTGAGGGCTAAAATCTCACTCGGCAAGAGTCCCATTTCTAGGATTAAGAGAGCTAGCAAGCGACCCTCTGAATAGTCACTTTCTTGCCAAAAAGAGTCTAGGTTTAACAGTTCTGGCTTTGCCGTCTTCTTTTCAGCTTGTTTGGCTAATTCCAAACGATAAAAGCTATCCACTTCTCCTTTTTGATAGAGAAAGTAGAGAAATTGGTTACAGGCTGAAATCTTTCGCTTCTGGGCGCTGTTTTTTAGATTGGCTAGCTGGGCTTGGTAAATCTTGAGACTGGTCTCAGAAATCCGCTCTCCTACAATGTCTAAAAATTGCTCCAAATCATACTTATAGGACTGCTTGGAATTGGCAGACAAACCCTGCTTTCCCTCTAAAAAGTCTGAAATCCTCTCTCTCATTTGCATCGAATCTCATATTCCTTACTAAAGTCATGCAAGAGGGCATTGACAGCCTTGAGGATAGACTTGCGCGTGATAATCCCTTGGAAAATTCCTGACGCATCCACAACCGGCAAGAAGGACTCATCTACCAGCTTGTGCAAGACCTCCGTAATAGTAAAATCAGGCGAGACGACCGCTACGTCGGTTCTCGTCATATGAACGATATCCGTATCTGCCATGATTTCTTGACTCAAGTCATGCTCCATCTGATAAGCCATAATATCTCTGAGCCCAATCGTCCCAACAAACTGTTTTTCATCTGTCACAACAGGAACACGAGTATAGGTCATCTGACTGAGCAAGAGGGTCGCATGATCCGCATTGTGGGTATCAATCAACACGGCCAGATTTTCAGCAGGGGTCAAAAAAGTTTCCTCCTGCCCCAACAAGAAAGTCTCAAACTCCTTGGCAATCATCGGCTAAACTCCTTGGACAAGCCCGGATACACCTCATGGGCTCGTGTCAAAAAGTCAACTTTGAAATAACTATCATCAATCTCCACACGAGCATAGAGACATTCTCTGATGGTCCCACGTGGTTGACTGATGGAACCTGGATTTAGAAAGAGGGTCTTACCTTCCATCCAAGCGCTTGGCACATGCAAGTGACCATAGAGGCAGATATCGGTCTCTTCTTCCTGAGCCCAGTAGTCCAACTTTTGAAAATTGAAATTAATGTCAAACAAGTGACCATGGGTTTGGATAATCTTGGTCGAACCAAGCTCAGTCACCAAACGTTCTGGGTAGCCGGCGTAGAAGTCCATATTCCCTTTAACAACACGGATGCCTTCCCAAAGGGGAGAATCGGGACGCAGTTCAGAATCGCCGTTATGAAAAACGGCATCAACTTTGCCCACATAGCGATCACGGATTTCTTCCACAATCAAGCTATCGCCATGAGAATCGCTCATTACAATGATGGTTTGCTTTGCCATGATGGAAATACCTCCAAAAGTTTCTTAACGGCTAAGGCACGGTGAGATTGACTATTTTTTTCTTCAAGGGTTAATTCAGCTGAGGACTTGCCTGTCTCTCCTACCAGGAAGAGAGGATCGTAACCAAATCCATTTTCACCCTTAGGTTCAAAGTTAATGTAGCCTGGCCAGTCTGCTTCAACAACCAAGCTTTCCTTGTTTGGACTGGCCACGACTAGGGTTGTATGGAATTGAGCCGAGCGGTCCTTGAGTTCAAAGACCATGGCCAATTCGTGCAAGAGTTTGGCATTGTTTTCACGGTCAGTAGCTCCCACACCTGCGAAACGAGCTGACCAGACACCTGGCAAGCCACCAAGGACATCGACTTTGAGACCTGAGTCATCTGCCAAAACCATCTTGCCCGTTAATTGAGAAATAGTTTCTGCCTTGAGGCGGGCGTTTTCTTCGAAGGTCATGCCTGTTTCTGCTACTTCAGGTAAGTCAGGATAGTCATTAAGATTTTCCACATCGTATCCTAACTTGTCAAAGATAGCTCGAAATTCCTTGGTCTTGCCCTCGTTACGAGTCGCAATCAACAAGGTTTCTCTAACCTTGTTTGTCTCAAAGAAGTCGTGAACATTGACCCCTTCTTTAGGCAATTCCACATACAAGAGTTGCCCATTTTCAACCAAGAGCAGGGCCCCTTGACGTTGAATGACTTCCAAGTTACGTCCCATTTCTTGGTTGAGGATATCTACCACAAAAGACAATAAACGGTAGCGAGAACCATAGCGTAAAACAGCAACTGAAATCGGGAAACCTCGTTCCTCGTCTCGAAAGATTTTGGCCAATCCAACCAGAGGGAAATCCAAGTCTTCATCAGTCAACGTCCGGACGCCACCAAAAATAGCATAGGACCCGACATACCAGTCCTGGTCATCCTTGTATTCATAAATTTTATTTGTCATAATTCTACATGCTCCACATGAATCTCTTTTTCAAGCCATTCTTCACCAATTTGTGCAAAACTTTGGCTGCTGGCTGTTGTGTAAAAACGGTGATGGAGTGGTCCGGCATCGCGACCACGATTGATTTCAAAATAATTAAGTAAGACTGAGATATCCCGTACGCACTCTGCCCCACTATCGATGAGCTGAACCTTGGGTCCCATGACATTTTGAATAATGGGTCTGAGGAGTGGATAATGGGTACAACCCAAAATCAGGCTATCCACCTTTCCAACCAAGGGACGTAGGGTTTCATAAACTACTTTCTTAGTGACACTGGTTGACAGAGCCCCAGACTCCACCAAGGGAGCAAACTTGGGACAGGCCAAACTCTCCACCTGTAAGTCCGGATCCAGATCATTGATTTTCTGTCGGTAGATGTCAGATTGTACCGTCATAGGCGTTCCAATGACTCCGATTTTCCCACCTTGGCTGGACTTGATGGCTGCCGAAGCTCCTGGCAAAATGACACCTAGGACAGGAATATCTAGTTGAGCCTTGATTTCTTCCCAGACGACCGCAGTCGCTGTATTACAAGCAATGACAATCATTTTGACATCCTTGGTCAAAAGAAAGTTGACCAACTGCCAAGTATATTCACGAATTTGCTCAGCAGGACGGGGCCCGTAAGGCGCGCGTGCCGAATCTCCAATATAGACGATTTCTTCATGGGGAAGTTGGCGCATGAGCTCGCGCACAACGGTCAAGCCCCCGACACCCGAATCCAAAAAACCAATTGGTCGATTATCCATACAGTCTTCTTTCTAGTCTTTTTTCTGATTGATAGTTCATTATGATTATTGATCCTTATGAACTGAATGACATCCTAATCAACAACTATCTCTCTTAATCATAATCAAATATCAATAGAATGCAAGGAAAAAGTCTCATCCCTAAAACCATAGCCAACATAGTGAGAAGTCTGGAACTTTCATCCCAGACTTTTCCTTATTTATTTTTTCTTTTTATTGTTAGCAAGGGCTGCCTTTTGTTGGCGGATGATTTGGTGGTAAACTTGTTGTACCTTAGCTTCGCTTGGTTTTTGACCATTTGCACTCAAAAGAGTACGAACTGCTTCAGCATTCAAACGTGGGTTGTCAGCGAATTCTTTTTCAATTTGCTTACGAACCAAGTACATTCCTCCAAGAGCTCCTCCTAGAAAAGCTAGCACAATCAATACAATTGCTAAAAGTAAATCCATCATTTTTCTCCTGTTTCTTTTTGAGTCTCTTTCATTATACCACAAACTAGCCACCCTGACTAGTTTGTTTTACGCTTTCAGGGATGGAATAAATAGCAAAAAGAACCCTGCTTTTCTGCAAAAGAGGGCTCCTTACTGAGTTTATACTCAATGAAAATCAAAGAGTAAACTAGGACGCTAGCCGCAGGTTGCTCAAAACACTGTTTTGAGGTTGCAGATAGAGCTGACACGGTTTGAAGAGATTTTCGAAGAGTATTAATTTCATATTTCTGCCTATCCATTTATACTAATAAAAGACTGAGACACCAGA
>NZ_JBKOTV010000016.1:0-64974 GCF_049738055.1 Streptococcus sp. CL6.22
AGTACGGAAGAAGTGACGGTAACGGTAAATGTAACTCCGCAAAATGATGAGTATACACCAACTGGAATCCCTCAAGAAGTGGACAATGGACACGTACCAGATCCAGAAACAAGTGTAACCAAAACCGGCTTACCAGAAGGCACAACTGTTACATGGAAGACAAGGCCAGATGTCAGCACACCGGGCAGTCATCCAGGAGTAGCCTTAGTTCATTATCCAGATGGAACGGAAGATGAAGTAGAAGTCCCTGTCACAGTTAAGAAACAAAGTGACACCTTCAACCCAACGGCAAAAGAACCGAACCAAACGGTTCGTCACAACGAAGTACCAGATCCAGAGAAAAGTATTAATACCAATGACTTACCAGCAGGAACAAACTATAGCTGGTCAGAACAACCAGATACAAGTAAACCAGGAAGTAAGACAGGAAAAGTATTAATCACCTATCCAGACCATAGTACGGAAGAAGTGACGGTAACGGTAAACGTAACGCCACAAAAAGATGAATACACACCAACTGGAATCCCTCAAGAAGTGGACAATGGACACGTACCAAATCCAGAAACAAGTGTAACCAAAACAGGCTTACCAGATGGAACAACCGTCACATGGAAAGAAACTCCAGTTGTGAATACCCCAGGCAGTCATCCAACCGTAGCCTTAGTGACATATCCTGACGGAACAGTAGACGAAGTCACAGTGCCAATTACGGTTAAGGAACAAAAGGACACCTTCAACCCAACGGCAAAACAGCCAAATCAAACGGCTAAATATGGCAGTGAGCCAAGTGCAGAAGGAAGTATCAATACAGATGGCTTACCAAAAGGCACAACCTACACATGGGTAGAAAAACCAGATACAAATACAACACCAGGAAACAAACCAGGAAAAGTATTAATCACTTACCCAGACAATAGTGCGGAAGAAGTACCTGTAACGGTTGAAGTAACGCCACAAAAAGACGATTACAATCCACAGCCAAAAGCACAAACGGTGGATAACGGAACTGTGCCAAACGCAGAAGACAGTGTTGATAAGACAGGCTTACCAAGTGGCACAACAATCGCATGGAAAGATGGAAAAATTCCAGATACTTCAAAACATGGGGAGAAAAAAGGTGTTGTAACTGTAACGTATCCAGATGGAAGTACAGAAGATGTTAATGTTGTAATTACTGTGAATCCAGAAGATTTCAGTCCAGTAGTTCCGATGGAAAAAGTACCTGTGAAAAATCCTGAGAACTTAAGTCTAGAAGAACAAGATAAAGTGAAAGAAAAAGTGACAAAAGCAAATCCAGGAAAAGATGTAACAGTTGATTCAAAAGGAAATGTAACAATTACAGATTCGGAAACAAAAGTAAGTCATGAAATTTCTCGAGAAAAATTGGTATTTGCATATGCAAAAGGTGAGCCAGAAACTTCAGAAAACCCTGAATTTAATGGCGGAGTGAACGCACCAGATTCACCAATTCATGAAGTTCCAGAGTTTGCAGGTGGTGTCAATGGAGAACCGGAAACTCAAGAAATCTTGCCAGAATTTAATGGCGGAGCGAATACACCAAATTCACCAACACATGAAGTCCCAGAATTCAATGGAGGTGTAAATGGTGAGCTCCCTGATCCAGTAGAAGTATCTAAAATTCAACTGATGATCACCAAGTGGGTTGATGAAAATGGTAAAGAATTGAAACCAGCGGATGCCAAAGCACCAAAAGTATTAGGTGAAGCCAATGAAGCATTTGAACATGGTGAAATTGAAGGGTATGTATTTGTAAGAACAGAAACTAAAGGTGATGTTGCAACTCACATCTTCAGGAAAGTGAGTCCAGTTAGACCAACAGGTGACGGTCAACAAAGACCAGCTACACCATCTGATGATACAAATCCTAGACCGGATATTGCTACCCCTGCTGAGGTGCCAGCTACTCAACCGGCTGGACAACCAAGTCAAACAGTTGAAGTGCCTGCTCAATTGCAGAATGAAGTGTCAGAAACGAATCCATCCGTTTCTCAAACTCAAGCAGTATTGCCAAATACTGGTATACAAGAAGACCGTACTACAGGTGCATTAGGAGTTCTCTCTCTTCTTGGCGCATTTGGTTTGCTATTTGCCAAAAAGAAAAAAGACGATGAAGAGGAAGCATAAATAGATGATCTCATCTGATCCTTGGTAGTTTTCCTTACATGAAGTCTTTGTAAATCAAAAAGAACTAGAAACATCACTCATTTGTGAGAACTCTAGTTCTTTTTTCGTATTTCAAGAAGTAGTCATTCAATTGTTGATAAATTGACTAGTTTTTTGATATATAGGATTAAAAGTCTGTTTAAAAATAACGATTAGTGATGACTAGATCGCATTGACCAAGTCTTCCGCTTGTTTTTCAAGTGAGTTTAGGATTGTTTCTTCAAGAACCAATTTTCCGTCTGCCCAAGCAGAGTCATTAACACGTGCAGCAGTGAAATCACCAACGATTTGTGTACGGATAAATGGCAAGAGGTCTTTGTAAATAGCGAAGAGTTGATCGTGACCTGCATTGGCTACAGATGATACGGTGACAAACTTGTCTTGAAGGGCAGAAGCGCCACGTGTATCAGATAAGTCAAGGGCACGAGATAGCCAGTCCAGCAAGTTTTTCACTGTTCCAGGGATAGAGAAGTTGTAGACTGGGGAGAAGATCCAGATGGCATCCGCAGCGAGAACCGCTTCACGAGCAGTAGCTACAGCTGGATGAGTTGGAACTTCCAAATCTTGGCTGAAAAGAGGAAGGGCTGAATAATCAAGATAGCTAACTTCCGCTTTACCAGCAAGTGCTTTCTCAGCTTCGAGAGCCATTTGGTGGTTGAAAGAACCTTGACGTAGTGATCCGACGATAAATAATACTTTTTTAGACATGATGTGTCTCCTTTTTCTTAAATTTCCGAGAAGTCTCTCGTTGTTACGGAATATATTACAACAAAACAAAAGGACTTGCAAGAAATTTGCTCAGAGTTTATTTGAAAATTATAAAATTGCTGAAACTTAGTCACTTGCTACTGGAAAAGTAAGAACTGTTTTTTGGATTCTGGTTTGCTTTGAAGGAAGAAATAGAATTGGTTGCTTATACTCAATGAAAATCAAAGAGCAAACTAGGAAGCTAGCCGCAGGTTGTACTGGAGTACGGCAAGGCGAAGCTGACGTGGTTTGAATTTGATTTTCGAAGAGTATTCTTATATTCACTTGTAATAAAGTTTAATAGATGGTAAAATAGACGAGTGAAAAAAAGACAAAATAAAGCAAAAAATAATCTACTGTGGCAGTATGGTCTAGGGATGACGATTTTGTTTGTGGTTATCAGTGCTTCCTTTCTGTATCTAGTGTTTCTGAGTATGAAACCTTATCAAACAGCTAAAAGTGAAGGAGAAAAATTAGCTCAGCAGTATGCAGGATTAGAGCAGGCTGATCAGGTTGACTTATACAATGGCTTGGAATCCTATTATAGCGTTCTTGGTCGTAATAAAAAACAAGAAGCACTTGCTGTCCTGATTGGAAAAGATGACCATAAGATTTACGTTTATCAGCTAAATCAAGGTGTTTCACAAGAAAAAGCAGAAGCCGTTTCTAAGGAAAAAGGAGCTGGCGAGATTGACAAGATCACCTTTGGCCGTTATCAAGAAAAGCCAATCTGGGAAGTCAAGTCAGGCTCTGATTTTTATCTAGTAGATTTTGAAACAGGAGCATTGGTCAATAAGGAGGGCCTATGAAACTATCCAACCGTGTTTTAGAAATGGAAGAAAGTGTCACTTTAGCTAGTGATGCGAGAGCAAAAAAATTAAAAGCTCAAGGTAAGGATGTCCTTTTCTTGACCTTGGGACAACCAGATTTTCACACTCCTGAAAATATTCAGGATGCAGCAGTTAAAGCTATTCGAGAAGGACAGGCTTCCTTCTATACAGTAGCTTCAGGTCTACCAGAATTAAAAGCTGCGGTGAGTACCTACTTCGAGCGCTACTATGGCTATTCTGTCGCAAGTAACGAGGTTACCTTTGCTACAGGTGCCAAGTTCTCCCTCTATACTTTCTTTATGGCTGTAATCAATCCTTTAGATGAGGTTATTATTCCAACTCCATACTGGGTTAGTTATGGAGATCAGGTCAAGATGGCAGAAGGGATTCCAGTCTTTGTTCAAGCTAAAGAAGACAATGATTTTAAAGTCACGGTGGATCAACTAGAACTGGTTAGGACAGATAAGACAAAGGTTTTGGTTCTCAATTCACCATCTAATCCGACTGGTATGATCTATACTCGTGAAGAATTACTAGCTATCGGAAATTGGGCAGTTGAGCATGACATTCTGATTTTAGCAGATGATATATACGGTCGTCTTGTTTATAATGGAAATCAATTTGTTCCAATCTCAAGTCTATCAGAAGCAATTCGTAAGCAAACCATTGTGATCAACGGTGTATCTAAGGCATATGCTATGACGGGTTGGCGAGTTGGTTATGCGGTAGGTGATCCTGAAATCATTGCAGCTATGAGTAAATTGACGGGACAAACAACTTCGAATTTGACATCTGTTTCTCAATATGCGGCTATCGAAGCCTTAACAGGACCACAGGATTCTGTTGATATCATGCGTAAAGCTTTTGAGGAGCGTCTCAATACCATTTATCCGCTATTATGTGAGGTCCCTGGTTTTGAAGTCGTTAAGCCACAAGGAGCCTTCTATCTCTTTCCAAATGTTAAAAAAGCTATGGAGATGAAAGGTTATACGGATGTGACTGACTTTACAACAGCTATTCTTGAGGAAGTTGGTTTGGCACTCATAACAGGAGCAGGCTTTGGAGCGCCAGAAAATGTCCGCCTCAGCTATGCGACAGACCTAGAAACGCTTAAAGAAGCAGTTAAACGCTTGAAAGCATTTATGGAAAAATAAAAAAAAGAAAAGGAAAAATAATGACAAAACGTGTAACGATTATCGATGTAAAAGACTATGTTGGTCAAGAAGTGACGATTGGTGCTTGGGTTGCCAACAAATCAGGAAAAGGGAAAATTGCCTTCTTGCAATTGCGTGATGGAACAGCTTTCTTCCAAGGTGTGGCCTTTAAACCAAACTTTGTAGAAAAATTTGGTGAAGAAGTAGGACTTGAGAAGTTTGATGTTATCAAACGCTTGAGCCAAGAAACGTCTGTTTATGTGACAGGAATTGTCAAAGAAGACGAACGTTCTAAGTTTGGTTATGAGTTGGATATTACAGACATCGAAGTGATCGGTGAATCTCAAGATTACCCAATTACACCAAAAGAACACGGAACAGACTTCTTGATGGACAACCGTCACTTGTGGCTTCGTTCTCGCAAGCAAGTAGCAGTGATGCAAATCCGTAACGCGATCATCTACGCAACTTATGAATTCTTTGACAAGAACGGCTTCATGAAGTTTGATAGCCCAATTCTTTCAGGAAATGCGGCAGAAGATTCAACAGAACTCTTTGAAACAGACTACTTCGGTACGCCAGCCTACTTGAGCCAATCAGGTCAGCTTTACCTAGAAGCAGGTGCTATGGCACTTGGTCGTGTCTTTGACTTTGGTCCCGTATTCCGTGCTGAAAAATCAAAAACGCGCCGTCACTTGACTGAGTTCTGGATGATGGATGCAGAGTACTCATACTTGACACACGATGAGTCGCTTGACTTGCAAGAAGCTTATGTAAAAGCTCTTCTTCAAGGTGTTCTTGACCGTGCGCCTCAAGCTTTGGAAACCTTGGAACGTGATACAGAGCTCTTGAAACGCTACATTTCAGAGCCATTCAAACGCATCACTTATGATCAAGCCATTGACCTCTTGCAAGAGCATGAGAATGATGAAGACGCTGACTACGAACATCTTGAGCATGGTGATGACTTTGGTTCACCACACGAAACTTGGATTTCAAACCACTTTGGTGTGCCAACATTTGTCATGAACTATCCAGCAGCCATCAAGGCATTTTACATGAAACCAGTTCCTGGCAATCCAGAGCGCGTGCTTTGTGCAGACTTGCTTGCTCCAGAAGGCTATGGAGAAATCATCGGTGGATCTATGCGTGAGGAGGACTACGATGCCCTTGTCGCTAAGATGGATGAACTTGGCATGGATCGTACAGAATATGAATTCTACCTTGATCTTCGTAAATACGGTACAGTTCCACATGGAGGATTTGGTATCGGTATCGAACGTATGGTAACCTTTGCAGCAGGAACAAAACACATCCGTGAAGCTATCCCATTCCCACGTATGTTGCACCGTATTAAACCGTAAATAAATATATAAAAGTAAAAGGTCAAATTGGCCTTTTATTTTTTATGATGAAATTACACAAAACAGCGATTGATATATATATATATATATAGAAAATCCTCATATTTTGTACATAAACGTAGACAGTTTAGTTGAAATAATGTTATAATGTAAATTAGGGATTAAGTACCTAAGTGTAGCTGCTTTAATGTATAAATTAAGCTGGAAATGGAGGCGTTGTTTAAATACTTGGGTGTAGTTCCGCAATTAAAATTTATTTAAAAAGGAGATAATATGTATTCAAGAATGGACAAATACCACGGACAAAAGGTCCAACGCTTTTCAATCCGTAAGTATAGTTTTGGAGCAGCATCAGTAGCTGTAGCAGCTTACATGATGTTTGGTGGTGCAGCAACTGTTCACGCAGAAGCACCTTCAACAACTACAGTAACAAACGAACAAGTAAATCCTGATGCTGGAAATCAAGCAGATTCAAACAAGTCTCAAGCTTCAACATACACTGCTACGCCAACTGTGGCTACACCAACAGCTGAGCAACCAGCAGCCCCAGCTCCTGAGGCAGCACCAGCAGAAACACCAAAAGCTGCAGAAGCACCAACTGAAACACCAAAAGTTGACACAAGCAAGTTGGAAGCAGCTATTGCTCGTTTAGAAGCAGCTTTAGAAAAAGCAGCATCAACTGAAAAAACAGCATCAGCAATTGAGTCTGCAAAAGCAGAATTAGCAAATGCAAAAGCTGTAGCTGCAAATGAAGCTGCAACAAAAGAAGAAGTAGCAAAAGCTACATCAGCAGTAAACGGAAAGGCTTTCGTTGTTGAAAGTATGCCAAAAGCAACTGCGGAAAAGAAAGAAGAAAAAGAAAACAAAAACCAAGATCCACGTAATGGACAAGCCATTCCTGGACAAGGTGAAAGTGGATTTAGAGCAGTAGATACAACTGCAGCTAATTCAGCAGAAGAAGCAACTAAATACAAAGGTGTAAGAGATGCTGCTTTAACTGAATTACAAGCAAATATTGCTAAAGTTCAAGCTAAACTTGATGCAGAAAAAGCAAAAGATGCGAATAAAAAAGACCAAGCAATAATTGATACTTACACAAAAATTATTGAAAAAGCTAACGGCGTAGTAACTAAAGCAAACGCAGCAGATGTAACATCAGCTCAAGCAATGAGCCAACAAGCAGAAGCAGTTAAATCTGAACGTGACTTATTAGCTTTTTACTTATCAGGAAAAACTGAATTAGGCGCTCCAGCAAGTGAAAACCATGCTGGTTACGGTAACAACCCTGCTAACGGTGTCTTTGAAAGCTTAAGAAAAGGTTTCGGAGACAAAGTAACATTCACTGATGCTGATAAAAAATCAGAAACAATTGCTACTCAATATGAAAGTGGACGTGACATTACTAATAAAGTAAACAATGTTCCAAATGCAAAAGATCCAATCGGTAGTGCAACCTATAACTGGCAAGAAAAAACTATTACGAAATCCGACGCTGAAGCAGGCGTTTTAAACGGTTGGAAAATTGAAGTTGGTGAAAAAGTAAATGCTGTTAAACCTCTTGATGTAACAAATGTTACAGATAAAGATGGAAACCCAAGTACTCGTGAAGTTCCAAAATCAAAAATCTATTCAAACGATGGCGAATTGAAAAAATATCAAACATCAGGTGAAAATAGTTATGTTAATGGTAGTGGTGCTGTTCCTTCAGTAACTCCAACAATTGATGTAATGAGAAAAAATGCCTTTGGTGAAGTGAAGGACCGTGATTACTACCTAGAATTAGGAAGTAAAGGGACAACACTTTCAAAAGAATTCGATGTTAATGGAAATTCACGACTAAATGTTAACTTAATTCACAGTGCTGCGTATGGTGGTACTACAGCTACTTCTGCAGGTGAAAGAGTTAAATTAACAATCGTAGATGCGTTCACTGGTAAAGAAATCAAACCAGTTGATGGTAAAAATGGACCATTAACAACAGAACAAGCTGCTTTGGCTGCTAATGGATGGAACCACTTAGACCGTATTTATGATATTCCAGCGGAAACTACAAAAATTAAAGTGTTAATTGAAGCAGGAAGTCAAGGAACAAATAGTTTAATTAATGACAATAACATCAATATTAAAGATGGTTACTTAATCGGTGGTATTGGTATTGCAACTGCACCAGCTGCTGAAGTAGTAACAAACGTTCGTTCAGATGGTAAAACAGGTGAATACGGATATACAAAAGATACAATCTATGATAAAGGCCAAAAAGGTAACTTTGACATTACAATTAAAAACACTGGTGGAATGAATATTGACTACTATGCTGCATCAAATGTTGAAGTAACAGTAGAAGTTCCTAAAGGTGTCGTATTAGAAGATAAAATCTACAATGCAAACGGTGGATCAAACTGGTTAGGAAATGTTTGGGCAAATACTATTAAATGGGTTCCAAATGATCCAAGTGATAACTCAAAAGGTGGAAAATTAACGTACAACGTACCAGCAGGAAACCGTATGGCTGCTGCAGAGACAAACTCTCGTACAACAAGTATTCCATTTACAGCTGCAGATAACTTCGTAGGACCAGCTGACTTTAAAGTAACAGTTAAGAGTGGTTTCGGAGACACAGATGCTGAAGGTAACAGACTTTACTCTTATACTGCAAATGGATTAAAACCAGCTTATGAAAATGAATTTAACCGTAATGGTTTAGCAGATTCAGATAATCCTGATTACAAATATGGTAAAGTAATCTTTATCAATAGTTTACAAACTAACTCAGTAATTACAGTACCAATTAACACTAACGATGATCAATTAAAAGCAATTGCTTATGCGAAAGCTCAAGAAGCGATTAAATCTCCAGAATTTACAAAATTATTAACAGACGTTACTGGTACAGCTGCATTAGGTGATTCTAATGGTTCAACTTTTGTTAATAAATATGATATCGCAATTACGAAAGTTGCTGAAGATGGACGTGGTGTTGTTAAAGTACCTGTAACTTATACAGTAGATGGTAAAACTTATGAAACAACAGTTGATATCGAAGTAAACGTTGTAGAATCTAAGACAAAACCTATTGTAGTATTTGAAGGTGATAAAATTACACCTGCTAGCGTTAAAGAAAAAGTTGAGCCAAGTGAAATTGATGGTAAAAAAGGTACAGCTAATGAACCAAAAGCAACTGATATCTTTAAAACGGATGGAAAAGCTGGAGAGTCAGGATTAAAAATTCCAACAACAGTTACTCACAATGTAGATGGAACTGAAGTTACAGAAAATGTAACAGTACCAGTTACTGTTCTTCCTAGAACAGAAGGTGAAGTTGACGTACCTAAAGGAGCTACTCCAGATAAAGTTAAGGATACTTTAAAAGCTAAAGCAGAAGAGTTAATTAAAACTCCTGACTTCCCTGCAAAAGTGCCAGAAGGATATACAGTTACTGTAGGAGAAGTTCCTGAAATTCCTGCTGATATTGCTAATAAAAAAGGTGAACCAGTAGTTGTAAAAGTTCCAGTAACATTTACATCACCAGACGGAACAACGTATACTTCAGAAATTCCAGTAACAGTAAATGTTAAAGGTTCAGAAGTGAAACCTGTATATGTTGTAGAAGGAAATCAACCAAAACCAGCTGATGTTAATGAAGCAGTTACACCTGATAAAGGTGGAGATTTAACTCCTGTAACTGAAGCTGACATCAATAAAGACGTTCCTACGGATAAAGTTAAAGTAGGAGCAACTGATTTGTCAGTTAAAGCAACTGTTAAATACCCAACTGGTGATGAAAATGTAGACGTTCCAGTTAAAGTATTACCAAAAGCAACACCAACAGGTGTAACAGTATTGAAAGATACTGATGACACAGCTCTAACTAATGCTGTAAAAGAAAAAGCGAATGAAGCAGTAAGTAAATTAACAAACTTACCAGCTGGAATTACTGCATCACTAGATGAAAGAGAAACTTCTTACACATTACCAAAAACAGATTCAAATGGGGACAAAGATACAGTTCCTGTAAAAGTATTATACAAAGATGATAAAGGTAATGTAGTTGGTGAAGATACAATTAACGTACCAGTTAAAGTAGTAAGCTCAACACCAAAACCAGTAGTCGTATTCGAAGGTGAAACACCAAAATTAGATAAAGATTCAGTAACACCAGGTGAAGGGGGAACAGTTGGAGAACCAACAACAGTTCCATCTACAAAAGATAAAGCTGGAGCTACAGATGTAACAGTTGATGTACCAGTAACTTACGACAATGGCAAAGTAACTGAAACAGTTAAAGTTCCAGTAACAGTATTACCAAAAGCAACAGCTGATGTAACAGTAGTTAAGAATACTACTCCAGATAAACTGAAAGAATTAGCAAAAGATAAAGCTAAAGAAGCTGTTGAAGCAACAGACTTCACATCTAAATTACCAAAAGGTGCAACAGTAACTGTTGGCGATGTGACTGAAGATGTATTAGCTAAAATAACAGCTGAAAAAGGTACAAACACAGGAACTGTTAATGTGCCAGTAACCTACACAGTTGATGGAAAAGATTACACAACTACAATCCCAGTAACAGTAAATGTTAAAGGTTCAGATGTAAAACCTGTATACGTTGTAGAAGGTGATAAACCAAAAGCTGAAGATGTAAACAAAGCAATCACTCCTGATACAGATGGAACTAAAACACCTGTAACTGATGAAGAAATCAACAAAGATATCCCAACAACTGAAGGAAAAGTAGGTTCACCAGATGTTAAAGTTACTACAAAAGTAACATATCCTAACAATGTTGAAGAACCAATTACAGTACCAGTAACAGTATTACCAAAAGTTAAACCAGAAGGTGTAACAGTACCAAAAGATGCTGATAAGACTGAATTAGCAAAAGTTGTTAAAGAAAAAGCTGAAGAAGCAGCTAAAAAACTTAATGGTCTTCCAGACGGTGTAACAGTTACAGTAACAAGTGTTGAAACAACTCCTGGAACAGATAAAACAGGTGAACAAACACCAGCAACTGTAACAGTTGAATACAAAGATAAAGATGGAAATAAAATCACTAAAGTGATTGAAGTACCAGTAAATGTTGTATCTTCAACTCCACCAGCAGTAGTAGTATTTGAAGGTGACACACCAAATTCTGAAGAAATTAAGAAAGGTATTGAACCTGGTAAAGGTGGAACAGTAGGAGATCCTACAAAAGTTCCATCTACAGTAGGAAAAGCAGGGGACAAAGACGTTGAAGTTGAAGTACCAGTAACTTACGAAAATGGTAAATTTAAAGAAAACGTTAAAGTTCCAGTAACAGTATTACCAAAACCAACAGCAGGTTCAGTAATTGTACCAAAAGACCTTTCAGAAAAAGAATTAAAAGATAAAGTTGGAAAAGATGCAGAAAATGCAATTAACAACGAAGAATTCAAGAAAAAACTTCCTGAAGGAGCAACTGTTAAAGTTGATTTAACAAATGTTACAGTACCAAAAACTTCAACACCAGGAAAAGCTGGAGAAGTAGAAGTACCAGTGATTTACACTGTAGGTGGTAAAGAGTACAAAACAACAGTTAAAGTACCAGTAACAGTGGTTGAAGGTAAAGAACAACTTGTGCCAAAAGGTGATACTCCAGATCCAAAAGATAACATTACTCCAGGAAATTACCCAGAAGGAGCTACATTCGAATACGATACACCAGTAGATACTTCTAAACCAGGTAAAAAAGAAGCTGTTGTCATTGTTAAGGATAAAGATGGTAAAGAAATTGTACGAGTTCCTGTAGTAGTGAATGTGGTAGAACCAAAAGTTACACCAATCATTGTTCCAGAAAGAACTAAATTAACTAAAGAAGATGTACAAAAACACATCGAAATCCCAGGAGTAACTGGATGGGAAATCGTAGGGGAACCAGAACTTCCTGAAACATTCCCTGCAGGTGTAAGACCATCAGCAACAGTGACTGTTAAATTACCAAATGGTAAGACAATTAAGGTTCAAGTACCAGTAATTGCTACTCCAACTGTAACACCAATCGTTGTACCTCAAGGAACACCGATTACTAAAGAGGATGTTGAGAAACACGTTGATATTCCTAAAGAATCAGGATGGGAAATCGTAGAAGTTGGAGAAATCCCAACAACAGAAACACCAGGAGACAAAACAGGTGTTAAAGTGAAGGTGAAATTACCAACTGGAGAAGTAATTGAACTAGAAGTACCAGTAAAAGTAACTCCTAACAATTCATTAATTCCTCAAACAGAACCATCACCAGCAACTCCAGCTCCACAAACACCACAGACTCCACAACCTGCTGGACCAACTGCTCCTGAACAGCCTGTAACTCCTACGGAACCAGGACAACCAGCAACACCTAATCAAACTCAACCAGCGGCACCAGCTCAAGCAGACACAACAGTAGCAACTGACACAACTGCTCAACCAGTATCTGCGACAACTGCTAAACCAGCAACACCTAAATATGTTGAAGGTCAAAAAGAATTGCCTAACACTGGTACAGAAGATCATGCTAGCCTAGCAGCACTTGGACTTCTTGGAGTATTGAGTGGATTTGGTCTTGTGGCACGCAAGAAAAAAGAGGACTAAAAACTTATAGTTTTTGAGAAGATGATTCGTCATCTTCTTTTTTTGGCTTTTTGTCAACTGTAGTGGATTGAAGAAAAGCGGCTATATCTATAGGGGATTTACCCGCTACAAATAGTACATCTCAGAAATAGTATAAATTTATTTTTGAGATGATGCTTAATCGTCTTTAGTTATGTATTTTTATGCAATATATATATATTCAAGTATATGTGAAAAGAGTCTGATGATATTAATTTTTTGTACCTACGACACAGAAATAATATAAATAAATCGAATATAAACGAGACATATTTATTGACGAGTTAATTTTATTTATGATAGAATAATATAGTTGTTTTTATAAAACAAACATATAGATTTATATGTAATTTTAGACTTTTAGATTGAGATAAAAAGGAGAAACCATGTATTCAAGAATGGAAAAATACCATGGTAGAAGAGCCCAGCGCTTTTCTATTCGTAAGTATAGCTTTGGTGCCGCAAGTGTTCTATTGGGAACAGCACTTGTTTTAGGTGCTAATGGAGTACAAGCTGAGGAGACTGTAGCAGTAAATCCGGCTACTTCTGAACTATCAAATTCAGATAAAAATCTTTCGGGTTCGACTTTGTCAACACCTGTTGTTGAAGAACTTCCAGAATTAAAGATTGATGATGTAAAAGCAGAAGAAAAAACTGAAGCTAAGGAAGATGCTAAAACTGCAGCAACACCTGTAGCAGAAAAAGAAGTTACTGAAGCGACTGCAGATAAAACTGATAAAAAATTAGAAACAGACGTAAAAGAAAAATCGGATAAAGAGCAATCAGACAAAAAAGAAGCAGATAAAGAAAAAACTAACAAAGAAACATCTGAAAAAGTTGAAACAGAAAAAGCACAAGATGATGTTAAGACAGTTCTTACTCAATTGACTTCAGAAGCTGATGTTATGGCAACAGTAGCATCAAACTTCTCAGATAAAGAAGTGAAGGATGTTGAATCTAAACAAAAATTGTCAGCTGCAATTGCTGCTGTTAAGCTTGAAGCAGTAGCATCTAAAGGTTTGCTTTCATCTGATGCTTCTAAAGATCAGATGGTAGCCCAAGTAAACCGTCTTTCAGCTGCCATCGAAGCAGTCTATGCTGAAATGAAGCGTGCAGGTCATGCAGGTAAAGTAGAAGCAGTATTGGCTGATACTGCGTCAAAAATTACAGGTAAAGATGTTCTTAAAGACGGAGAAACAGTTAATGCTGTAACAAACGCTTATGTTGAGATGAATGCTGATAACACTAGACCTACAGGATGGGGATTTGATACTACTATTAGTACATCTACACTTAAAGCAGGTGATGTTACAAAGATTGAACTTACTAACTTAGCTGAGTTGGGTAGTGGTTTGGCAGTAAATTCGGAAATCAGAGCGACAGATGGAACAGTAGTTGGTAAAGTTAAATCTATCGATTTTAAAACAACTACAGGAAATAACAATAACAAATCTGTACCATATTGGGCGCAACGTACACAACGTGGTATGACTTATGATCAGCGTGTTGCTGAGCAGCCAGCGGTAGCTAACGAAACTGGAACATACACTTATAATATCGAGTGGAACGATAAAGTAAAAGACTATCCTAATGTGTCGTTTGGAGCAAGTAACTTATCAGGTGATGGTTATTTAGCACCAGAAATTTCAAAAGATACACCTTATACTGCAACTATTAAAATTGATGGGCGAACAGTCCTTGAACATACTTATACAAGAAAAGGACAGAAAGCTAACTATCAAAAACAAGGGACGAGTGCATCTCTAAGTGAAAACAATGGATTGAAATACCTTAACAATGAGCAAATAAGTAGAAGTGATTCAATCGTATTAAAAACTGATTCAGATGTTCGTTATGGAGTAGGATCTAAATTTACTATTAAACTTCCAAATGCAGATTTTACTGAATTTAAAGAACTTGAAGGAAGTTCTAACTTTGTAAATGGATTAAATACAGCGTCTACTATTAACCCTAATAAAGGAGATAGTATTACATATCGTCCAGCTAGTCGATGGGCTAATGTTAAAGCTAACGAAAACAACGTTTGGATTCTAAACGATGGTCGTGATAGTGGGTTCACACTAACACCTAGATTAATCTCACCAACTGAGTTAGAACTTACAGTTACAGAAGGTGCTATTCAAGAAGGTTCTGTAGTTTCTATGCCTTTACAATCTTTAGGTATTGAAAAAGTAGTAAAAGATAAAACTTTAACAAGTGAATATGCTAATATTACTTATGAAAATGGATTAATTAAAGAAGGTTATGTAGGAAACGATAAAACTGCAGCAACTCTTACTGTATCAGGTGGAGAATCTGTTAACGGTGAAAAAGAAGACGTTGCAACTACAGTGCCAAACGGTTGGAGTGTTGTAGGTGATGGTAAAGTTCAAGGTGAGCCGCCAACAGGAGCTGTTGTTAGAACATTCAAAGATTTAGTGACAGGTGAAGTTATAGGTTTTGAACCAACAAGATATACAGGGAATATTCCTTTAAGTGAAGATGGTTCAAAAGATTATACTAATGTACTTGGAAACAAATATGATGTAAGTAATGATCCCGTAGACTTAGTTAAAGAAGTTAATGGAGAAGAATACATTCTTGCAGACCTTCCTGCTGAAAATGCTAAAGGGACACTAAGTGTTACGAAGACAAGAGCAAGAGATTTATATTCTGAAGAAGAATTAAAAGCTAAAGGTATAAATGGATCTGCATTTGTTACCCCAGCAGAGTATGATTATGTTAAGAAAACAAAAGTAGAAGAAGTAAACCGTACAATTAAATTTGTATACGCTGATAATGTTGCAGGCTTAGCGAGTACAGAAGTATTCCCATCACAAAAACAAACTGTAAGCTACACAGGTTCAATCAAGTTAACTGCAGAAGGTAAAGCGGTAATTAACTCTAATGACAGACCAGTTTATATTAACTGGAAAGGAACTGATGGACAAAGCACTGATCTTCCAGAACTTGCAGTACCTCAAAAAGAAGGCTACATCGCAAGTGTAGAAAAAGTTCCAGTACAAGCAACAACAGCTACAGATGAAGATTACGAATATGTTGTTAAATATACAGCAATCCAAAAAGCGAAAACAACATTTGTAGACGAAAAAGGAAATGCAATTCCAGGAGTAGCTGAAATTACAGAACAAGGTGGATCAGAAACTCCATTAACAAAAGAAGCTGATGTTAAAGCTAAAATCAAAGAACTTGAAAACAAAGGCTATGAATTAGTATCTAATACATACCCAGAAGGTGGTAAGTTCGATACGGATAAAGATACAGATCAAGAGTTCAAAGTAATACTTAAACAAAAAGAAGTTACAGTAACACCAGATCAACCAAAAACACCAGGAACTCCAGTAGATCCAAACAACCCAGACGGACCTAAATACCCAGCTGGCTTGGAAGAAAAAGATCTAAACAAAACTGTTACACGTACGATCACTTATGTGTACGAAGATGGAACTCCAGTGTTAAATGAAGATGGAACACCAAAAACAGTAACACAAGAAGCTACATTCACACGTGAAGCAAAAGTGAACTTGGTAACAGGAGAAGTTACATACGGAGACTGGACACCAGCACAAGACTTAGCTGAAGTTAAATCACCAGTAGTTAAAGGATACTTAGCTGACAAAGCAAGTGTTCCTGTAGTAACTGTAACTGGAGATTCAAAAGATACTACAGAAGTAGTAACCTACAAACCAATCGGTTCATGGATTCCAAACATTCCAGGACAACCAACAAATCCAATCAAGTATCCAAATAATCCAGATGATCCAACAAAACCAGGTAAACCAACAGAAACATTACCATACGTAGAAGGATTCACACCTAAGGATAAAGATGGAAATCCACTTAAACCAGTAGATCCAAACAACCCAGAAGAAGGATATGAAGTACCAAATCTTCCATCAGATCCAAGTCAAGACACTCCAATCGACTATGTAAAAGATACGCAAAAAGCGAAAACAACTTTCGTAGATGAGAAAGGAAATCCAATTCCAGGTGTTGACGCTATTACTGAAGAAGGCAACTCAGATACACCACTTACAAAAGATGCTGAAGTAAAAGCTAAGATCAAAGAACTTGAAAACAAAGGATATGAATTAGTATCTAATACATACCCAGAAGGTGGTAAGTTCGATAAAGATAAAGATACAGATCAAGAGTTCAAAGTAACACTTAAAGCTAAAGAAGTTACAGTAACACCAGATCAACCGAAAACACCAGGAACTCCAGTAGATCCAAACAATCCAGATGGACCTAAATACCCAGCTGGATTAGAAGAAAAAGATCTAAACAAAACAGTAACACGTACAATCACATACGTATATGAAGATGGAACTCCAGTGTTAAATGAAGATGGAACACCAAAAACAGTAACACAAGAAGCTAAATTCACACGTGAAGCTAAAGTCAACTTGGTTACAGGTGAGGTTACATACGGAGACTGGTCAGAAGCTGAAGACTTACCTGAAGTGAAATCACCAGTAGTTAAAGGATACTTAGCTGATAAAGCAACAGTACCAGCTACAAAAGTAACTGCAGATTCAGAAAATACTAAAGAAGTAGTAACCTACAAACCAATCGGTTCATGGATTCCAAACATCCCAGGTCAACCAACAAACCCAATCAAGTATCCAAATGATCCAACAGATCCAACAAAACCGGGTCAACCAACAGAAACATTACCATACGTTCCAGGATTCACACCAGAAGATAAAGATGGTAATCCGTTGAAACCAGTAGATCCAAACGATCCAACTAAAGGATATGAAGTTCCAAGTATCCCAACAAATCCAGGTGAGGATACACCAATTAACTATGTAGCTAACAAAGCTAACTTGGTAGTTAAATATGTAGATGAAAATGGGAAAGAACTTCTACCAACAGAAACTAAAGAAGGTAAAGTTGGTGATGAGTACTCTACAAGTGGAAAAGTTATTACTGGCTATGTATTGGACCGTGTAGAAGGTGAAGCTAAAGGTAAGATTGGAACAGATGGAACAACAGTAACATATGTTTACAAACCACTTGGTTCTTGGATTCCAAACATTCTAGGTCAACCAACAAACCCAATCAAGTATCCAAATGATCCAACAGATCCAACAAAACCAGGACAACCAACAGAAGTGTTACCATACGTTCCAGGATTCACTCCAGAAGATAAAGATGGCAATCCACTTAAACCAGTAGATCCAACAGATCCATCAAAAGGATATGTAGTACCAAACATCCCAACAGATCCAAGTCAAGATACAGTAATTAACTACGTAGCCAACAAAGCAAAATTAGTAGTTAAATACGTAGATGAAAATGGAAAAGACTTAATCCCTGCAGAAACAACAGAAGGAAAAGTGGGAGATGAGTACACAACAACTGGAAAAGTGATTCCAGGATACCTACTTGTTCGTGTAGATGGAGATGCTAAAGGTAAGATTGGAACAGAAGGTTCGACAGTAACATACGTGTACAAACCAATCGGATCATGGATTCCAAATATCCCAGGTCAACCAACAAATCCAATCAAGTATCCAAATGATCCACAAGATCCAACCAAACCAGGAAGTGATAAACCAGTTCTTCCATACGTACCAGGTCATACACCTGTAGATGGAAATGGTCAACCACTTAAACCAGTAGATCCAAACGATCCAACAAAAGGATACATCACTCCAGATGTCCCAACAAATCCAGGTGAGGATACACCAATTAATTACATTCCAAATGTAACTCCAAATGGGGATCAGAACGGTTATACTCCACAACCAAAACCGCAACCTGAACAAGTTGTGACTTACTATGTAGACGAAAATGGTAAAGATATCGCACCAAGTGAAAAAGGAGCACAAGCTCCAAAAGGAATTTCAGGTTACGAATACGTAACAACTACGAAAGACCCTAATGGAAATCTTGTACATCATTACAAGAAAGTGGCAACACCACAACCTGTTCCATCAACACCAGAGACTTCTGAACAACCAGTAGCTCCAGTGCAACCGGAACAACCAACAACTCCAACCCAACCTGCTGTTCCAACACCAGCTGAAACATCAGTAGCAACTGATTCAGCTACTCAACCAGCAACACCTAAATATGTTGATGGTCAAAAAGAATTGCCTAACACAGGTACAGAAGCTAACGCTAGTCTTGCAGCGCTTGGACTTCTTGGAGCCCTAGGTGGATTTGGACTTCTTGCTCGCAAGAAAAAAGAAGACTAAAAACTCATAGTTTTTGAGAAGATGATTCGTCATCTTCTTTTTTTATTTCGGTGTTTTTACTTGCGTAAAAAATTTTTTTCTAGTATAATAGTTTATTGTGAGCGAACCTCACTTACCCCTTGCAAAGTCTTGGGGTCATTAGACCAAAAGGAGGAACATATCAATGGCTAAATACGAAATTCTTTATATTATTCGTCCAAACATTGAAGAAGAAGCTAAAAACGCTTTGGTAGCACGTTTTGACTCTATTTTGACTGACAACGGTGCAACTGTTGTTGAATCAAAATCTTGGGAAAAACGTCGTCTTGCATACGAAATCAAAGATTTCCGTGAAGGACTTTACCACATCGTTAACGTTGAAGCAAACGACGATGCAGCTCTTAAAGAGTTTGACCGTCTTTCAAAAATCAACGCTGACATTCTTCGTCACATGATCGTCAAAACTGACGCTTAAGAAGGTAAACTATGATTAACAATGTTGTACTTGTAGGGCGTATGACACGTGACGCTGAGTTGCGTTATACCCCATCAAATGTAGCAGTTGCGACTTTTACTCTTGCAGTAAACCGTACATTTAAGAGTCAAAATGGCGAACGTGAGGCTGATTTTATCAATGTCGTTATGTGGCGCCAACAGGCTGAAAACCTTGCTAATTGGGCTAAAAAAGGCTCACTTATCGGGGTGACAGGTCGTATCCAGACTCGTAGTTACGATAACCAGCAAGGACAACGTGTCTACGTGACAGAGGTCGTGGCTGAGAATTTCCAAATGTTGGAAAGCCGTAGTGTGCGTGAAGGTCACACAGGTGGAGCTTATTCTGCACCAAGTTCAAACTATTCAGCGCCTACAAATTCAGTACCAGACTTTTCACGTGATGAAAATCCATTTGGAGCAACAAATCCATTGGATATTTCAGATGATGATTTACCATTCTAATGGACAACTAAAATTATAAAGGAGAAAAAACATGGCTCAACAACGTCGTGGCGGATTCAAACGCCGTAAAAAAGTTGATTACATCGCAGCAAACAAAATTGAATATGTTGATTACAAAGATACTGAGCTTCTTAGCCGTTTCGTTTCAGAACGTGGGAAAATCCTTCCTCGTCGTGTAACAGGAACTTCAGCTAAAAACCAACGTAAAGTAACAACAGCTATCAAACGCGCTCGCGTAATGGCTTTGATGCCTTTCGTAAACGAAGATTAAAAAAGAGGTCCGGGTGGACCTCTTTTTCAGACCCGGTTGGGTCTTTTTTTCACGAGCCTTGAAATGATAGAGCGAGTTTGGGTCCAGTGGACCTCTTTTTCATGAGCTTGAAAACAAGAAAGCGAATTAAGACCCCGACGGGTCTTTTTTCACGAGATAGTTTTTTTCTGACTTTGGCGTGCTATAATGGTAATAGAAAGAGTAAAGGTGGGTAAGTCAAAGATGAATTGTACGATTAGAAATATGATTAAGTCTGATATTGAATCCTTATCTCATGGTTTTATGAATCAAGGTTGGCATGGTAGAGAGGAAATTTTGGCTAGATATTTTCTGGAACAGGAAAGTGGGGAGAGAGAAGTCTTAGTTGCAGAGATTGATGGTGCTGTAGCGGGCTACGTTACTATTTTGCCCTCTGCTAAACATGGTCCTTTTGCAGAAGTCTATCCAGAATTATCAGATTTTAATGTGTTTGATCCTTTTCGAAATCAAGGGATTGGGAATCAACTGCTAGAAGAAGCAGAAAAACGAGTCAAGTTTGTTTCGAGTAAGGTCACTCTTGGTGTAGGTTTGCACTTAGGCTATGGCCCTGCCCAGAGATTGTATATCAGACGGGGCTACATTCCAGATGGGACAGGTGTGTGGTATAGAAATAAACCGCTAGAAATGGGTGCAAGTTGTCAAAATGATAATGATTTAGTTTTATACTTATCCAAGGACTTACAATAAAACGGGAAACTTTTTGAAAATAGGGGATTTAGCTACTTTATGGTATAATGGAAAGAGCTAGATTGAAAGAGGTAGTGAGATGGATGCCAAATTAAGATATAAGGCAAAGAAGATTAAGATTGTCTTTTTTGATATTGATGATACATTGCGAAATTCTAAAACCGGTTTTATTCCAGCTTCAATCCCAACTGTTTTTAAGCAATTACGTGAGAAAGAAATTTTGACAGGTATTGCTTCTGGACGAGGGATTTTTGGTGTCGTTCCAGAGATTCGTGAGCTCAATCCTGACTTTTTTGTGACCTTAAATGGGGCCTACATTGAAGATAAAAAAGGTCGGGTTATTTATCAACATCAGATTGAGAAGTCAGATGTTGAAGAGTATATCTCTTGGGCTAAGGAAGAAGGAATTGAGTATGGTTTGGTTGGGAGTCATGATGCTAAGTTATCGACTCGCACCGATATGATTAGTGAGGCTATCAATCCAATTTACCCTGATTTGGATGTAGATCCTGATTTCCATGAAAAAGAAGATATCTATCAGATGTGGACTTTTGAGGATAAGGGAGATGACTTGCACTTGCCTGATAGTCTCTCAGACAAACTTCGCATGGTTCGTTGGCATGAGCATTCGTCTGATATTGTGCCAATTTCAGGTTCCAAAGCGACGGGGGTGGAAAAGGTTGTGGAACACCTTGGCTTGAAACCAGAGAACGTCATGGTTTTTGGAGATGGCCTCAACGACTTGGAACTCTTTGATTATGCTGGAATCAGCGTTGCAATGGGAATTTCTCATGAAAATATCAAAGAAAAAGCAGATTTTATTACAAAAACATTAGAAGAAGATGGCATTTTTGATGCCTTAGAAGGATTTGGTATGGTAGAAAAAGAATTGCATTTCCCACAAGTAGATATTGAAACAGTAGAAGGTCCTCTTGCGACTATTAAGACCAATCACGGAGACTTGCGTATCAAGCTCTTCCCTGAACATGCTCCTAAAACAGTGGCTAACTTTGTAGCTCTTTCAAAAGATGGCTACTATGATGGTGTCATTTTCCACCGTATTATCAAGGACTTTATGATTCAAGGTGGAGACCCAACTGGAACTGGTATGGGTGGCGAGTCAATCTACGGTGAATCATTTGAGGATGAATTCTCTGAAGAACTTTACAATATCCGTGGTGCCCTTTCTATGGCCAATGCTGGTCCAAATACCAACGGCAGCCAGTTCTTTATCGTGCAAAATCAACATTTGCCTTATTCTAAGAAAGAAATTGCTCGTGGTGGTTGGCCAGAACCGATCGCAGAAATCTATGCCAACCAAGGTGGAACCCCTCACCTAGACCGACGTCACACTGTATTTGGTCAGCTAGCTGATGAAGCTTCTTACGCTGTCTTGGATGGCATTGCTGCTGTTGAGACAGGGGCTATGGACAAGCCAGTTGAAGATGTCGTGATTGAAACAATTGAAATCGAGGACTAAGATGAAAATCGGTGATAAGCTAAAGGGCCGTATTACAGGGATTCAGCCCTACGGTGCCTTTGTTGAGCTAGAAACGGGTGATACGGGGTTGATTCACATTTCAGAGATTCGGACAGGCTTTATTGAAAATATCCAAGAAGCCTTGAAAGTCGATGAAGAGGTTCAAGTTCAAGTAGTGGATTTAGATGAATTTACAGGGAAAGCCAGTCTTTCTATCCGCACTTTGGAGGAAGAAAAGCACCAGTTTCCAAGACGGAGACGCTTTTCAAGCGATCGTTTTAACTATGGCTTTGCTCCTCTCGAACGAATGATGCCAATTTGGACCAAGGAAGCCCTTCAACATTTGAAGAATCAGAAACACTAGTTAGAAATTTCTATCTTTTGTAATGTTAATATAAATTTGCTATAATAAGACCATGGAAGAAGAACAATTATTAAAATCAGGAGAGCGCATTAACCAGCTCTTTTCGACAGATATTAAAATCATTCAAAATAGAGAGGTTTTTAGCTATTCGGTGGATAGTGTTCTCTTGTCACGTTTTCCACGTTTTCCTAAAAAGGGCTTGATAGTGGATTTCTGCGCTGGAAATGGAGCAGTGGGGCTATTTGCTAGCACTCGGACTCAGGCACAGATTTTGGCTGTTGAGATTCAGGAGCGTTTGGCAGATATGGCTGAGCGCTCTGTCCGTTTGAATGGTTTGGAAGAGCAGATGGAGGTCATCTGTGATGATTTGAAAAATATGCCTGCTTACATTCAGGGAAGTAAGGTGGATATGATTTTGTGTAATCCGCCCTATTTCAAGGTGGATCCTCATTCCAATCTGAACGAGAGTGAACATTATCTCTTGGCTCGCCATGAAATTACGACTAATTTGCAGGAAATCTGTCGCAGTGCCCAGAGTATTCTTAAATCGAATGGACGCTTGGCCATGGTTCATCGTCCTGATCGGCTTTTAGATATCTTGGACAGCTTACAACGGCATAATCTAGCCCCTAAGCGCCTGCAGTTTGTTTATCCAAAAAGAGAAAAGGAAGCCAATATGCTTTTGATTGAGGCCATCAAGGATGGCTCGACAAGTGGCTTTAAGGTCTTGCCACCTCTCATTGTCCACAATGATGATGGCTCTTATACGCCGGAACTTGAAGAGATTTATTATGGATCATAAGGCTTATATGTACGTGCTGGAGTGCCGTGATGGATCTTACTATACAGGCTATACGACTGATGTGAAGAGACGCCTCGCTGTCCACAGTAGTGGGAAGGGAGCCAAATACACACGAGCACGCTTGCCAGTCAAACTTATCTATGCTCAAGGTTTTGCCAGTAAGGAAGAAGCCATGTCAGCTGAAGCCCTTCTCAAGCGTAAGAAGAGGCCACAGAAGGAGCAATTTTTATCTGAAAATCAAGATAGAAATTTACTTAGTCATTTTGAACAATTGTGAGGAGTCCTTTGACTCCTCTTACTTTTGTCAAAAAGCGAAAAAAATGCTACAATAAAGAGAATAAACAAAATGAGGTATTATCATGTCTAAGATTCTAGTATTTGGTCACCAAAATCCAGACTCAGATGCCATCGGATCATCTGTAGCCTTTGCCTATCTTGCAAAAGAAGCTTACGGTTTGGATACGGAAGCTGTTGCCCTTGGAACTCCAAATGAAGAAACAGCCTTTGTCTTGAACTATTTTGGTGTAGAAGCACCGCGTGTCATCACTTCTGCTAAAGCAGAAGGTGCAGAGCAAGTTATCTTGACTGACCACAATGAATTCCAACAATCTGTATCAGATATCGCTGAAGTAGAAGTTTACGGTGTTGTAGACCACCACCGTGTGGCTAACTTTGAAACTGCAAGCCCACTCTACATGCGTTTGGAGCCAGTTGGTTCAGCGTCTTCAATCGTTTACCGTATGTTCAAAGAACATGGTGTAGCTGTGCCTAAAGAGATTGCTGGTTTGATGCTTTCAGGTTTGATTTCAGATACCCTTCTTTTGAAATCACCAACAACACACCCAACAGATACAGTCATTGCTCCTGAATTGGCTGAATTGGCTGGTGTCAACTTGGAAGAATATGGTTTAGCTATGTTGAAAGCTGGTACAAACTTGGCTAGCAAATCTGCTGAAGAATTGATTGATATCGATGCTAAGACTTTTGAATTGAACGGAAATAATGTCCGTGTTGCTCAAGTAAACACAGTTGACATCGCTGAAGTATTGGAACGTCAAGCAGAAATTGAAGCTGCAATGCAAGCCGCTAACGCAGCAAATGGTTATTCTGACTTTGTCTTGATGATTACAGATATCGTCAACTCAAACTCAGAAATCCTAGCACTTGGTGCTAACATGGACAAGGTTGAAGCAGCCTTCAACTTCAAACTTGAAAACAATCATGCCTTCCTTGCTGGTGCTGTTTCACGTAAGAAACAAGTGGTACCTCAATTGACTGAAAGCTTTAATGCTTAAGATTTTGAGTGTTAATTCAAATTAGGAAAGGCTAGTTTGCCTTATATCGAAAGGAGTTTCGGCTCCTTTTTTTCTAGGAGTGAAGCATGTTAGAAAATGGCGATTTGATTTTTGTGAGAGATGAGTCAGATATGGGACAGGCCATCCAGACTTCCACAGGCAACTATAACCATGTTGCGATTTGTTTGGATGGGATGATTTACCACGCTAGTGGACAGGATGGTGTTGTCTGTCAGGAACCAGTAGACTTCTTTGAGTCCAATCACTTGTACGACCTCTATTTCTACCCAGAAATGGATATCCAGTCTGTGAAGGAAAAAGCTTGCAAACATCTAGGAACACCCTACAATGCTTCTTTCTATCCAGCTGGACCTGGTTTCTACTGTTCCCAGTACATGGCAGAAATCCTACCGATTTTTGAAACGATTCCCATGAAATTTGGAGATGGGGAGCAGGAGATTAGTGATTTTTGGAGAGAGTATTACAGAGAACTAGGTCTGCCTGTTCCTTTGAACCAAGCTGGGACCAATCCTAGTCAGTTGGCAGCATCGCCTCTGTTAGAATGTAAAGAAAGGAATCTTCATGATTCAGATTTTTAATCCATCTCGTTTGACGAGACAGCCATTTTTTAGAGAATTGATCCGCTATCTGGACCAGCATGAGGATGTGATTTTGCGAGAAATTAAGGCTCAATTTCCAGATGTGGCAGTTGATAAACTCATGGAAGAGTATATAAAGGCAGGTTTGATTCTACGAGAAAATAAGCGTTATTACCTTAATCTTCCTATGCTTGAATCACTCGATAGTCTCAAACTGGATCAAGAGATTTTTGTCAGCGAAGATAGTCCGGTCTATCAAGCCTTGTTAGAGCAGAGGTTTGAGACGGAATTACGAAATCAAACCAATGCAGCTATTTTAGTTGAAAAGACAGATTTTGCGAGATCAACAATGACTCTTTCCAATTATTTCTTCAAGGTCAAACATCAGTATCCTTTGACAGAAAAACAGCAGGAACTTTACGACATTTTGGGAGATGTTAATCCTGAGTATGCTCTCAAATATATGACGACATTTTTACTAAAATTTCTCAAAAAAGACCAGCTTATGCAGAAACGCCGTGATATCTTTGTGGATAGTTTGGTCGTCCTAGACTATATTGTCCAAAATGAAGAGGGGAAGTATGAGTTGACCGTCGATTTTGACAAGGAGAGATTAACTTTCTACTTAGCGTGAAATTTTGTTTCTGAGCACATTGTTTGACTTTCCTTAGGATTAAGTATAAACTATATGTAACCGGTAACACATATCGGAATAAACTAAAGGAGACAATCATATGTCACTTGAAAACAAATTGGAACAAGCAACAGGCGCTATCAAAGAAGGATTTGGTAAAGTTACTGGGGATAGCAAGACTGAAGCAGAAGGCGCTGTAGAAAAGACAGTTGCTAAGGCAAAAGAGGTAGTTGAAGATGCTAAAGGTGCTGTAGAAGGTGCCGTTGAAGGTTTGAAAAACGCTTTTAAATAAAAATAGAAAAAATCAAGGGTTTCATTTCCCTTGATTTTTTACTATCTTATAAATAATTTTCCGCGACGGCTGCATCTCCTTGATAGGCTTCTTTCTTGCCTTGCACGATTTGGTAGCAATCTGCCCCCTTACCAGCGATAATGACAGCATCTAATTCGTGATTTGTGATAGCCATAGCTGCCTTGATGGCTTCTTGGCGATCAGCAATCTTTTCAACAGGATGGTTGATGTAGCTACTGATTTCATCTGCAATGGCCATTGGATCTTCATAGTTGGGGTCATCGGCAGTCAGAAAGACTTGAATCTCAGGGTGTTGATTAAGGAGGAGGCCAAAGTCCTTACGACGACTTTCTCCCTTATTTCCTGTCGAACCCAGAACCAGTGCAATCTTTCCAGTTTGATGGGTTTCAACCACATTGATGAGTTTTTTCAGACTGTCCCCATTGTGGGCATAGTCAATGAAAACCTTGGCACCATTTTTCTGAGTCAGGACTTCCATACGACCAGGAACGCGAGTTGCAGCGATTCCTTTTTTGATGTCCTCAAGACTTGCTCCCAGACGGAGACAGGCAAGTCCAGCAGCAACGGCATTTTCTTGATTGAAGTGCCCAATCAGTTGAATATCATAATCTCCAGCGAGTTTACCCGTAGCTGAAAAACTAAAGGCTTTGGAATTCTCGATTTGATTATTTGATTGGCTACCATAGAAATCATGGTCTTGATCTGCCACTTGTTCTTTCAAGACAGAAAAGTGGTCCATGTCACTGTTAATGATAACTGCTCGGCTATTTTCCATCAAGAGACGTTTGTGGTAGAAGTAGTCTTCAAAGCTAGGGTGTTCAATCGGGCCGATATGGTCGGGGCTGATATTGAGGAAAACTCCCACATCAAAGGTTAGACCATAGACACGTTTGACCAGATAGGCCTGACTGGAGACCTCCATGATGAGGTGAGTACGGTCATTTTGCACAGCTTGATTCATCATGTCAAAGAGGTCAATACTCTCAGGGGTTGTCAATGCAGACTTAAAGAAAGTCTTGCCATCTAGAGTTGTATTCATGGTCGAGAGCATAGCAGGTCGATGCCCTTGAGATAAAATGTTATAGGCGAAGTAGGCTGCTGTTGTTTTACCCTTAGTACCAGTAAAGGCAAGGAGTTTGAGTTTTTTCTGTGGATTGCCATAAAATTCCATAGCTACCAAACTCATGGTTTTCTTGATATCACTGACGATGATAGCAGGAATACCAACCTCATAGTCTTTTTCAGCCACATACCAACCGAGGCCTTGAGAGATGGCAGAAATCAGGAATTCCTTCTTAAAGGCAGCACCTTTAACGAAAAAGAGGCTCTTCTCTTTGGCCTTGCGGCTATCATAGCAGATGGTGTCAAATACGACATGGCTGTAGTTGTAGTGATAATGTCCTTGGTCGATAATCTCACGGAAGAGACCATCTTTCTTTAAAATATCTAATACGGTTTCAATCTTAATCATACTTTCTATTGTAAACCGAAAGTCGTAAATTTACAAGTGACAAGGAAAAGTTTATAATGGAAGATGAGGAATTTTTCCTAGTTATTAAAATTAAATGAGGAATCTATGTCTAACGAAAACAATCACCAGCAGGCCCAGATGTTACGGGGGACTGCTTGGTTAACGGCTAGTAACTTTATCAGTCGTCTACTCGGTGCCATTTATATCATCCCTTGGTATATCTGGATGGGGTCTTATGCGGCTACAGCAAATGGTCTCTTTACAATGGGCTACAATATCTATGCCTGGTTCTTGCTGGTTTCAACAGCAGGTATTCCGGTTGCGGTGGCCAAGCAAGTAGCTAAGTACAATACCATGCGAGAAGAAGAGCATAGCTTTGCCCTGATTCGGAGCTTTTTAGGCTTTATGACGGGGCTAGGTCTGGTTTTTGCACTAGTCTTGTATCTCTTTGCTCCTTGGCTAGCAGACTTATCGGGTGTGGGGAAAGACTTAATCCCCATCATGCAGAGCTTGGCTTGGGCGGTCTTGATTTTCCCATCTATGAGTGTTATCCGAGGTTTCTTCCAAGGGATGAATAACCTGAAACCTTATGCTATGAGCCAAATTGCTGAGCAGGTCATTCGTGTTATCTGGATGCTCTTGGCTACCTTTATGATTATGAAAATGGGCTCAGGAGATTATCTAGCAGCGGTTACCCAATCCACCTTTGCTGCCTTTGTCGGTATGGTAGCTAGTTTTGCAGTTTTGATTTATTTCCTTGCCAAAGAAGGATTGCTCAAAAGAGTCCTTGAAACAGGAGATAAGATTAATAGTAAGCGTCTTTTGGTCGATACCATTAAGGAAGCCATTCCTTTTATCCTGACAGGGTCTGCTATCCAGCTCTTCCAGATTTTGGACCAGATGACCTTCATTAATAGTATGAGCTGGTTTACCAACTATAGCAATGAAGACTTGGTTGTCATGTTTTCTTATTTCTCAGCCAATCCTAATAAGATCACTATGATTTTGATTTCTGTTGGGGTTTCGATTGGGAGTGTCGGTTTGCCACTTTTGACTGAAAACTATGTCAAGGGAGACTTGAAGGCAGCTTCTCGTCTAGTTCAGGACAGCATTACCATGCTTTTCCTATTCTTGCTACCAGCAACGGTTGGAGTGGTCATGGTAGGAGAACCTCTTTATACAGTCTTCTATGGCAAGCCAGATAGTTTGGCCATGGGCTTATTTGTCTTTGCAGTTTTGCAGTCTACCATTTTAGGTTTGTACATGGTCTTGTCTCCCATGCTTCAAGCCATGTTCCGAAATCGTAAGGCAGTTCTCTATTTTATCTATGGTTCCATTGCAAAGCTGGTCTTGCAACTTCCAACCATCGCTCTCTTCCACAGTTATGGACCTCTGATTTCAACAACCATCGGGCTCATCATTCCTAATGTTTTGATGTATCGGGATATTTGTAAAGTAACTGGTGTTAAGCGCAAGGTGATTTTGAAGCGAACCATTTTAATCAGTTTGTTAACTCTCTTCATGTTTCTTGTAGTAGGAACAATGCAGTGGATTTTAGGATTTGTTTTCCAACCAAGTGGACGTTTGTGGAGTTTCCTATACGTAGCTCTTGTCGGTGCCATGGGGGGAGGGGTTTACGGATTCTTGAGTCTTCGTACCCGTCTATTGGATAAGGTGATTGGACAAGCCCAAGCTAATCGCTTACGAGCAAAATTAAGAATTTCTCAATAATTTTTTATAAATAAAAGGGATAATTTGAACATTTCTATCATGGAATGCTTAAATTATTCTCTTTTTTATTATTTTGTAGAATAAATTCTATAGTTTGTAGATGGAATGATTAATTTTTTTAAAAAATCTATTGACTAAATAAAACATGAGTTGTATAATAAGACAAATATTTAAATCAGGAGGTTCTGGAGATGAAAAAGTCTAAAGCCAAGTATGCAGCACTTGCAGGTGTCGTATTAAGTGCAGGTATTTTATTAAGCGCGTGTGGAAATTCCAGCACAGGATCAAAAACATATAATTATGTCTATTCTAGCGATCCGTCAAGTTTAAACTATCTTGCTGAAAACCGTGCAACAACCAATGATATTGTGACCAATCTAGTAGATGGTCTTATGGAAAATGACCAGTATGGGAACTATATCCCATCCTTGGCAGAGGATTGGAGTGTTTCACAAGACGGTTTGACCTATACCTACAAATTGCGTAAAGATGCTAAATGGTATACTGCAGATGGAGATGAATATGCTCCTGTAACTGCTCAAGATTTTATAACTGGTCTTAAGTATGCAGCTGATAAAAAATCAGAAGCCTTGTACCTAGTTCAAGACTCTGTTGCTGGTTTGGATGACTATATCAACGGGAAAACAACTGACTTTTCAACTGTAGGTGTTAAGGCGATTGATGACCAAACTGTTCAATATACCTTGACACGACCAGAATCTTACTGGAATTCAAAAACAACATCAACCATTCTCTTCCCTGTTAACGCTGATTTCTTGAAATCAAAAGGTGATGATTTTGGGAAGGTAGACCCATCTAGCATATTGTACAATGGACCGTTCTTGATGAAATCCTTTGTTTCAAAATCTGTTATTGAATTCAAGAAAAATCCGAACTACTGGGATGCTAAAAATGTCTTTGTAGATGATGTGAAATTGGCCTATTATGATGGTAGTGACCAGGATGCACTAGCTCGTAACTTTGTCGAGGGAGCTTATAGCTACGCTCGTCTCTATCCAAATAGTTCAAGCTTTGAAGGGATTAAAGAAAAGAATAAGGACAATATCATCTATAGCTTGCAAGATGCCACTTCTTATTTCTTAAACTTTAACCTGGATAGAAAATCTTATAAATTCACTTCCAAGACAAGTGATGCTGAGAAGAAATCGACTCAGGAAGCGGTTCTTAATAAAAACTTCCGTCAAGCCATTAACTTTGCCTATGACCGTACAGCATATGGGGCTCAATCTCAAGGAGAGGATGGTGCAACCAAGATTTTGCGTAACCTAGTCGTTCCACCAAACTTCGTAAGTATCAATGGCAAAGACTTTGGTGAAGTAGTAGCCTCTAAGATGGTTAATTACGGTAAGGAATGGCAAGGAATTAACTTTGCAGATGCCCAAGATCCATACTACAATCCTGACAAAGCCAAGGCTAAATTTGCTGAAGCTAAGAAAGAACTCCAAGCTAAAGGAGTTCAATTCCCTATCCACTTAGATAAAACTGTAGATTTGACCAATAAGGCAGAAATTCAAGGAATCAATTCCATGAAACAATCAATTGAATCTGTCTTGGGGGCAGATAATGTTGTGATTGATGTTCACCAACTCTCTACTGAAGACTTTGATAATACAAGCTATTTAGCTCAGACTGCAGCTCAGAAGGATTATGATCTTTACAACGGTGGCTGGAGCGCAGACTATCAAGATCCATCAAGCTACCTTGATATTTTTAATATTAATTCTGGTGGAGTGTTGCAAAATCTAGGTTTAGAACCAGGTGAAGCCAATGATAAGGCCAAGGCTGTTGGGCTAGATGTCTATACTCAAATGTTGGAAGAAGCCAATAAGGAGCAAGATCCAGCTAAACGTTATGAAAAATATGCAGATGCCCAAGCTTGGTTAGTAGATAGCTCTCTAGCAATTCCAAATGTTTCACTGGGTGGAACACCAACATTGAGAAAAATCGTTCCTTTCTCAACACCATATTCACTGGCTGGTAATAAAGGAGTTGAATCATATAAATACCTCAAATTACAAGATAAGACAGTTACAAAAGACGAATATGAAAAAGCTAAAGAAAAATGGCTGAAAGAAAAAGAAGAATCCAATAAAAAAGCCCAAGAAGAATTGGCAAAACATGTCAAATAAGGATTTTTCAAGAAAAACGATGGTTTCCAAGGAAGCTGTCGTTTTTCGTTTTTAAATAGAATAACGGCAAATTTGTAAGAAAAGTGTTTACATTTTTTTAAATTGTTTATTGAATTTATGTTATAATAAATATAATAAAAGCATAAAAAGCTGCTTATGAAAGCCTTTTCCAGTGTTAATGGAAGTATGCACATGCTAGGATGATTTTATAGGAGGGATGCTATCTACTGTAAAAGTAAGATAAAACGCAACAAATGATAAGTTCTTCTTTTATACGAAGAGTGCTTATCTGCCTATTTACTAATAGTTATGGAGGTAATATCATGGGCGCTATTATGGAGTTTGCGACAGAAAAACAGATTGAATCCTTTCTTTCAACTTGCCACATTGAAGGACAAAAGAATTTTCTGATGGCTTTCAAGAAAAAGACATGGTTGAAATCCTTTATTGATTTTTTCATTATAGGCGGTTCCTACTATGTTCAGTCGAGTGTGAAGCCTAAACTTATAGCATTCACACCTAAGGAGATTTACTTGATGGACATCAGTGATGTAACAGAAAATCGTTCTAATCAAGTCGTAGAGATCCCATGGAATCAAGTCAAAGATTTTACTTATAAGACAGTCTTGAATACAGTTAGGCTGAACTGGAACTATCAAAATGAAGCCTATATTTTTTCTGTGGATGTCGGTAAGATTAGTCAGCATGTGGGCCAATATCAATTTAACAAAGACCATTATGACTATTTAGACCAACACGATTTCTTTCAGTCAAAGTAAACCTTAGCAATCATTTTCACAAAAGAATCTGGAAGCTTTTCTGGATTCTTTTTTAGCTTTATTCGATAAGTCTATAGTTTGAAACTATAACTAGCTCTTGAAAAGAAGAAAATGAGTTGATGAAAATAAGTGGTACAATAGTTACTATAGATTTGGAGGTATTGTATGAGCAAGGAATTACACATTAACACAATTTTGGCCCAGGCGGGTATTAAGTCAGATGAAGCTACAGGAGCCTTGGTGACACCGCTTCATTTTTCAACGACTTATCAGCATCCAGAGTTTGGTAAATCTACTGGATTTGACTATACGCGTACTAAAAACCCAACTCGTAGTAAGGCTGAAGAAGTCTTGGCGGCTATTGAGTCAGCAGACTATGCCCTAGCGACTAGCTCAGGAATGTCAGCTATTGTACTGGCCTTTAGCGTCTTTCCAGTAGGAAGTAAGGTCTTGGCTGTCCGTGACCTTTACGGTGGTTCTTTCCGCTGGTTCAATCAAGTGGAGCAGGAAGGCCGTTTCCATTTCACCTATGCCAATACGGAAGAAGAGTTGATTGCCGAGTTAGAAAAAGATGTGGATGTTCTCTATATCGAAACCCCAACCAACCCCTTGATGTTGGAATTTAATATTGAAAAACTAGCAAAATTGGCTCATGCTAAGGGTGCCAAAGTGGTGGTGGACAATACCTTCTACAGTCCTATCTACCAACGTCCGATTGAAGATGGAGCAGATATCGTCCTTCATTCAGCAACTAAGTATCTAGCAGGTCACAATGATGTCTTGGCTGGAGTGGTTGTGACCAATAGTTTAGAACTATACGAGAAGCTTTTCTACAATCTCAATACGACAGGGGCAGTCTTGTCACCATTTGACAGCTATCAATTGATTCGTGGTCTCAAAACCTTGTCTCTTCGTATGGAGCGCTCAACAGCCAATGCTCAAGAAGTGGTTGCTTTTTTGAAGGATTCTCCAGCAGTTAAGGAAGTTCTCTACACTGGGCGTGGAGGGATGATTTCCTTTAAAGTAGCAGATGAAACACGCATTCCTCATATTTTGAACAGCCTCAAGGTCTTCTCTTTTGCGGAAAGTTTGGGTGGGGTGGAAAGTCTGATTACTTATCCAACGACACAAACTCATGCCGATATTCCAGCAGAAGTGCGCCATTCTTATGGTTTGACAGATGATCTCTTGCGCTTGTCAATTGGGATTGAGGATGCTAGAGATTTGATTGCAGATTTGCACCAAGCATTAGAAGGATAAGACGAAGATGGGAAAATATGATTTTACAAGCCTGCCCAATCGTTTAGGGCACCATACCTATAAATGGAAAGAGGCGGAAACGGATAGTGAAGTCCTACCAGCTTGGATAGCGGATATGGACTTTGTAGTCTTGCCTGAAATCCGTCAAGCCGTGCAAACTTACGCTGATCAACTGGTTTATGGTTATACTTATGCCAGTGAAGAGTTAATTAAGGAAGTTCAAAAGTGGGAAGCTACACAACATGGGTACCACTTTGACAAAGAGGCTCTTGTCTTTATCGAGGGTGTGGTCCCAGCTATCTCAACAGCTATTCAATCCTTTACAAAAGAAGGCGAAGCTGTTTTGATTAACACGCCTGTCTATCCACCTTTTGCTCGTAGTGTCAAGTTGAACAATCGTAGATTGATTACCAATTCTTTGGTGGAAAAGGATGGTCTGTTTGAGATTGACTTTGACCAGCTTGAGAAGGATTTGGTGGAAGAGGATGTCAAACTCTACATTCTTTGCAACCCTCACAATCCTGGTGGACGTGTATGGGAAAAAGAAGTCTTGGAAAAGATTGGTCAACTCTGCCAAAAACACGGTGTTTTCTTGGTTTCAGATGAGATTCACCAAGATTTGGCCCTCTTTGGTCACAAACACCATTCTTTCAATACCATTAATCCTTCCTTCAAAGATTTTGCGATTGTCTTGAGCAGTGCCACTAAAACCTTTAACATCGCTGGAACAAAAAATTCCTATGCAGTCATTGAAAATCCCAAGTTGAGACTGGCTTACCAGAAACGCCAGTTGGCTAATAATCAACATGAAATTTCAGGCTTGGGTTATTTGGCGACAGAAGCTGCCTATCGATATGGGAAGGATTGGCTAGAGGAACTTAAGCAAGTCTTTGAAGACCACATCAATTATGTGGTGGATTTATTTGGTAAAGAGACTAAAATCAAGGTTATGAAACCGCAAGGAACCTACTTGATTTGGCTTGATTTTTCAGCCTATGACCTGACTGATGAAAGATTGCAAGAGCTGTTGAGAAATGAAGCTAAGGTTATCCTCAACCGTGGTTTGGATTTTGGGGAGGAAGGAAGTCTCCATGCCCGCCTCAATGTAGCCATGCCTAAACCTCTGTTGCAAGAAGTTTGTCAGCGGATTGTGGCGACTTTTGCCAAACTTTAATAATCCAGCCTTCTAGGAGAAAAGTCTTCCTAGGAGGCTATTTTCATAGAGGAAAATATGGTATAATAAAAAGATAAGGTAAAGGTAGAAATATGGCTAAATTGATTCCGGGGAAAGTCCGTATCGAAGGCGTTGTCCTTTATGAAACTGGTAAAGTTGACATCATCAAGGAAAAGAATAATCGACTCTATGCTCGCGTTGCAGAAGAAGAACTGCGCTATAGTTTAGAGGATGATTTGGTTTTTTGTGCCTGTGATTTTTTCCAAAAGAGGGGCTACTGTGTGCACTTGGCAGCGCTGGAGCATTTTCTGAAAAATGATGAGCGTGGTCAGGAAATCTTGCAAAGTCTGGAAGAAGGTCATGAAGAAAAAGAGGCCGTTGAAACTAAGGTGACCTTGGGTGGCAAATTTTTGGACCGAATGTTGTCTCCAAAATCAGAACGCGCTTATGAATTATCAGCTGTGGGGCAAGTGGAAGCAGGAACCAATCATATCTTGTGGACTCTGAGAATCGGGCAAGTCAATAGTCAAAAATACTATGTTATTCGGGATATTCCACTCTTTTTAAAAGTTGTCGAACAGAGAAAACCTTATATGATTGGTAAAACTTATGAGGAGTCTCTGTCTTGGGAAGCCTTTGATGAGGCAAGTCAAGAGCTTCTTACTTTCTTGCGCGGACTAACGGAGGAAGGACTGACTCCAGACCTCTTTTTCCAAAATCAAGGCCGACACCTTTTTTTCCCTCTGACATTTTTTGAGCAGGGTGTGAATTTACTGATGACCCTGCCCCATTTTCAATTTGACCATCAAGTGGATAGCTACCAAACCCTACTTTTTCAGGATTTGCATGCGGATGCTAATCTATTTGCCTTTACAGTAACAGAATACTCGGATTATTTTGAAATGGAAATCAGTGAGAGTCCAAGGGTCAATGTCTTTTATCAGGGAGCTGTGCTTTTCCATAAAGGACAGGTTTATTTTCTAACAGACCAGCAGATGCGTCTTCTCAAGGAAATCAAAGCGCTGCCTTTGGATCAACATGGAAAGAAATACCTGCAATTTGATAGTAGTGACCGAGATAAGTTAGCTTCTTGTTTAACTCTTTTTAGCCAAATGGGCACCGTTTCAGCTCCAGAACGTCTACAAATCAAAACTTTTGAACCCTCTTTTTACTTTGACAGGGAAGAGGATAATCGGATTCGTTTAGAAATCCAGTTTGACTATGGGGATAGACAGGTATCTAGCCGACAGGAACTAGAAGAATTGCCCTTCTCGAGTGATGCTGACTTAGAAGAAAGAATTTTCCAAGTCTGTTTGGCAGCTGGATTTGAAGCCGATTTTCAATCTTGGCGTCAGGCCTTAAAAGCAGAATCTGTCTATCATTTCTTCCATGATATCATCCCAGTCTTTGAAAAACTCGGGCATGTTGACCTATCAGACAAGTTAGAAGAACTTTATAACCTAGCGAGCCCTCAAGTGCAGATTGCTTCCAAGGGAGGTCTCTTGGAAATCCAGTTTGATTTTCAAGATATTGCCCAAGAGGAAATTGACCAAGCCATGCAGGCCTTGGTTGACAATCAAGATTTTTACATTGATTCGTCCAATCAAGTCTACTTTTTCGATGAAGAAACCAAGAAGATTCGCCAAAATTTACAGGAACTGGGGCAGTTTGAATTAAAAGATGGCTCCTTGCAGGCTCGAAAATCCTTGGCCTACAGTTTAGCCCATCTCTTTGAAACGCGAGACCGTGTTTCTTTTTCACAAGAATTCCAGAATCTGGCCCACGATTTGACACATCCAGAGGACTTTCCTCGACAAGCAACTCAAGTTCAGGCTGACTTGCGAGATTATCAGGAAAAGGGAATCAGCTGGCTGCAAATGCTCCATCATTATGGTTTTGGTGGGATTTTGGCTGATGATATGGGACTTGGTAAAACCCTGCAGACCATTGCTTTTTTGACCAGCCAAGTGACAAAAGAAAGTCGAGTCTTGATTCTCGCTCCGTCTGGTTTGATTTACAACTGGGCAGATGAATGTCAGAAATTTGCCCCACAGTTGGATGTAGCTGTTGTTCATGGTTTGAAAACTAGTCGTGAAGAGATTCTTGCTGAGAGCCATCAAATCTATGTGACGAGCTATGCTACCTTCCGTCAGGACAGTGAACTTTATCAAGGGATGGCCTTTGACTTCCTTTTCTTAGATGAAGCTCAGGTCATGAAAAACTCCCAGACCAAGATTGCTCAGACCTTGAGACAATTTGTGGTGCCGTCAGTTTTTGCCTTGTCAGGAACTCCGATTGAAAACCATCTGGGTGAGTTGTGGTCTATTTTCCAAATCGTCATGCCGGGACTTTTGCCAAGCAAGAAAGAATTTATGAAATTACCAGCTGAGCGCGTTGCTCAGTTTATCAAACCTTTCGTGATGCGACGTAAGAAAGAAGAAGTTCTGACTGAATTACCAGACTTAATCGAAGTGGTTTATAAAAATGAACTGGAAGACCAGCAAAAGGCTATTTACCTAGCCCAGTTGCAACAGATGCGAGACCGTCTGGCTCAAGTGTCAGATCAGGAATTTCAGCGAAGTCGTGTGGAAATCTTGTCTGGTCTGATGCGCTTGCGTCAAATCTGTGACACTCCTGCCCTCTTTATGGAAGATTATCAGGGAGCCAGTGGCAAACTGGATAGTCTTCGAGACCTGCTACTACAGGTGGCAGACGGCGGACACCGTGTCTTGATTTTCTCGCAGTTCAAGGGAATGTTGGAGAAAATTGAACAAGAATTGCCAGACTTGGGCTTGACTTCCTTTAAAATTACCGGTTCGACCCCAGCCAAGGAAAGACAAGACATGACCAAAGCCTTTAACCAAGGGGAAAGAGATGCCTTTCTGATTTCCCTCAAGGCTGGTGGTGTCGGTCTGAATCTGACAGGTGCTGATACGGTTATTTTGGTTGACCTTTGGTGGAATCCTGCGGTGGAAGCGCAAGCTATTGGCCGTGCCCATCGGATAGGTCAGGAAGAAACGGTTGAGGTTTATCGCTTAGTGACCAGGGGAACCATTGAAGAAAAAATTCAGGAACTCCAAGAACAGAAGAAACATCTAGTGTCACAAGTATTGGATGGAACAGAGTCACGTGGCAGTCTGACCCTAGCAGAAATTAGAGAAATTTTGGGAATTTCTGAAGCCAGCACTTGAAAAATCAAGACAATACGCTATAATGAAGTGTTGAAAGGAAATAGAAAATGAGAGAAGAACGATTTCCATTGGTGTCAGATGATGAGGTCATGCTGACTGAAATGCCGGTTATGGACCTCTATGATGAATCTGACTTTATCAGTAATATCAAGGGAGAATACCGTGATAAGAATTATCTGGAGTGGGCCCCTATTACTAAAGAAACACCAGTAAAACCGATTGAAAAGCCCGTAGAGAAACCTAAGAAGGCTGGTTTAGGAGTTAAAAAAGAAGGAAAGAGCTATGCGGAGGTGGCACGTGAAGAAGCGCGTGCGGATTTGAAAAAGAAGCGCTCAGCAAGTTATCTGACTAAGGATATTACTCCTACAAGGCGCCCTTCTCAGCAACGTTTGGATAGACAGGGCAATCAACCTACCGCGCCTTTCCAAAAGGAAAATCCTGGCGAATTTGTCAAATATAGTCAAAAATTGACCCAGTCTCATTACATCTTGGCGGAAGAAGTGAACAATATTTCGACTCAAGCTGAGCCAAAAGAAACTTCAGGCCCAAAGAAAAACAACTATGATTTTCTGAAGAAGAGCCAAATCTACAATAAAAAGAATCAACAAAAAGAACAAGAACGTCAGGTTGCCCAAGAGTTGAACCTGACAAGAATTACGGAATAGGGGAGAAAACATGTCAAAGACATATCATTTTATCGGAATTAAGGGATCAGGTATGAGTGCCTTGGCCTTGATGTTGCACCAAATGGGGCATAAGGTACAGGGTTCAGATGTTGAAAAGTACTACTTTACTCAACGTGGTCTTGAGCAGGCAGGAATTACCATTCTTCCTTTTGATGAAAAGAATCTAGACGGTGATATGGAAATTATCGCTGGGAATGCCTTTCGTCCAGATAACAACGTTGAAATTGCCTATGCGGATCAAAATGGCATCAGCTACAAACGTTACCATGAGTTCCTAGGTAGCTTTATGCGTGACTTTGTCAGCATGGGAGTTGCTGGAGCGCATGGAAAAACGTCAACTACAGGGATGTTGTCTCATGTCTTGTCTCACATTACAGATACTAGCTTCTTGATTGGAGACGGGACCGGTCGTGGTTCGGCCAATGCCAAATATTTTGTTTTTGAATCTGACGAATATGAGCGCCACTTCATGCCTTACCACCCAGAATATTCTATTATCACCAACATTGACTTTGACCATCCAGACTATTTCACAAGCCTAGAGGATGTTTTCAATGCATTTAACGACTATGCTAAACAAATTACCAAAGGTTTGTTTATCTACGGAGAAGATGCTGAATTGCGTAAGATTACGTCTGATGCACCGATTTATTATTACGGTTTTGAAGCAGAAGGTAATGACTTTGTCGCTAGTGATCTTCTTCGTTCAACAACTGGTTCAACCTTCACAGTTCACTTCCGTGGACAAGAATTAGGGCAATTCCACATTCCAACCTTTGGTCGTCACAATATCATGAATGCGACAGCCGTTATTGGATTGCTTTACACAGCAGGATTTGATTTGAATTTGGTGCGTGAACACTTGAAAACATTTGCCGGTGTTAAGCGTCGTTTCACTGAGAAAATTGTCAATGACACAGTGATTATCGATGACTTTGCCCACCATCCAACAGAAATCATTGCGACCTTGGATGCAGCTCGTCAAAAATATCCAAGCAAAGAGATCGTAGCAATTTTCCAACCACATACTTTTACAAGAACCATTGCCTTGTTGGACGAATTTGCCCACGCTTTGAATCAAGCGGATGCTGTTTATCTAGCGCAAATTTATGGCTCTGCTCGTGAAGTAGACCATGGTGACGTTAAGGTAGAAGACCTAGCTAATAAAATCAACAAGAAACACCAAGTTATCACTGTTGAAAATGTTTCTCCACTCCTAGACCATGACAATGCTGTTTATGTCTTTATGGGAGCAGGGGACATCCAAACCTATGAATATTCATTTGAACGTCTCTTGTCTAATTTGACAAGCAATGTTCAATAGGCTATTCACATGGAAATTCCAATTAAGATCATTCAGGCAAGTAAGTCTGATTTGCCTGAGATAGAGGCACTGCAGACCTCATCTTTTCCAGCTGACAAGCAGCTGACTTCCCATATTTTAGAAGAAAGTATCCGTAAGTGTGCGGATACCTTTCTTCTAGCTAGGGATGAAAATCAGCTTCTGGGCTATGTTCTAGGTGGTCCTTACCCACACAATTCGCAATGTCTAGAAATACATTCTTTAGTCATTGATGCTGACCATCAGAGACAGGGCTTGGGAACGCTTCTTCTTGCAGTCTTGAAAGAGGTGGCGGTTGAGCAGGATTACAAAGCTATTCGTTTGAAGAGTCCTGATGAGTTGCTTTCCTATTTTGAAATGAACGGTTTTATTGATGAAGAAGAAGCAGCTTCGCTTTATGCAGCTAGTCAAGGTTTTAGTATGATTTGGTTTAATCCTTTTTATCTGGAGGAACAATGAAAATCAGGAAAGCAAGATTAGAAGATTTAGATCGTATCGTTGAGATCGAACTAGAAAATTTCTCGATTGAAGAAGCCATTCCTCGCTCTGTTTTTGAAGCACATTTGCGAGAAATTCAGACCTCATTTCTGGTTGCAGAAAAAGAAGGCAGAATCATGGGGTATATAGAAGGACCAGTTGGCCCCCACCGTCATCTGCAAGACCAGTCCTTTACAGAGGAGATAGAAGACCATAGTCATGAGCCTGGTGGTTATATCTCTGTGACCTGTCTTTCTATTGCCAAGGAGGCACAGGGCCTTGGACTTGGCCAGAAATTATTAACAGCCTTGAAAGAGTTGGCGCTTGAACACGAAAGAGAAGGTATTAACCTAACCTGTCATGACTATCTCATCGCCTACTATGAAAAACATGGATTTGTCAATGAAGGCCAGTCCCAGTCAACCTTTGCAGGAGAAACCTGGTATGATATGGTCTGGGAAGCTAAAAAATAAGCTAGAAAAGCATGCTAGGTTGCTTTTCTTTCGTTTTTAAGATATAATATTATGGATTGTCAACGAGGAGGATAAACTTTTGAGTGAAAAGCCAAGAGAAGACGAAAAATTAAGCTTTAAAGAGCAGATTTTACGTGATTTAGAAAAAGTAAAACAATATGAAGGGATTCGTCAAGAGGCTGCTGAGCTGGCTGAGAAAAAAGAGGCCTTGTCTGTCCCTGAAACAAAAATTGCTGATGAAGAAGTGATGAACGCATCCCTATCAGCTGTCGAAAAAATTATGGAGAATGCACCACGTGTTCCACAGCATCCTAGTGAGGACGTGCCTGCATCACCAGCAGATGAACGAAGAGAGGAAGCTCCAATCGTTCCTAGTCATCCAAGTCAAGATGTTCCAGCTTCTCCAGCTGAAGAAAGTCCATCAAGACCGGTTCCGGGACCAGAAGCAGTTCGCCCTAAAAAAGCTGAAAAAGATGTGAACACAACTCCAACAAGAGTAGCTGTTTCTTATAAGACTGAAGCACAAAAAGAGACACAAGCAGAAGCGCCAAGACCTGAACCGGTTGTCGAAACGGAAGCTGTTGAAGTCATTTCTGAAACTCCGAGTCGTAGTCGTCGTGAGACTGTTAAACCTGTCAAGAAGAAAAAATCACATTTGAAGGCTTTCTTCACTTCTCTACTGATTTTCCTTGCCTTGATTTCGGCAGGTGGTTACTTCGGTTACCAGTATGTCCAGTCATCTTTATTACCAGTTGACGCTAATTCTAAGAAGTATGTAACCGTTCAAATCCCAGAAGGAGCCAATGTCCAAGAGATTGGCTCAGCACTTGAAAATTCTGGTGTGATTAAACACGGAGTGATTTTTGCTTTTTATGCTAAATATAAAAATTATTCAGATCTGAAGGCTGGATATTACAATTTGCAAAAGAGCATGAGTACAGAGGATATCATCAAGGAACTTCAAAAAGGTGGTACTCCTGAACCTCAAGAACCGTCGCTTGCAGATTTGACCATTCCAGAGGGATATACAATTGAGCAAATCGCCCAAGCTGTAGGCCAATTACAAGGTGAATTTAAAGAACCTTTGACAGCGGATGCTTTCTTGGCTAAGGTTCAAGATGACAACTTTATCAGTCAAGAAGCTGCTAAATATCCAAACCTACTCGAAAGCTTACCGACAAAAGAAAGTGGAGCTCGTTACCGTTTGGAAGGTTATCTTTTCCCAGCAACCTACTCTATCAAGGAAAGCACAACTATTGAAAGCTTGATTGATGAGATGTTGGCTGCTATGGATAAGACTTTGACTCCACACTATAGTGCAATTAAGTCTAAAAACTTGACAGTCAATGAATTGCTAACAATTGCTTCACTTGTTGAAAAAGAAGGTGCTAAGACTGAAGATCGTAAGTTGATTGCAGGTGTTTTCTACAATCGTTTGAACCTTGGTATGCCACTTCAAAGCAATATTGCAATCTTGTATGCCCAAGGTAAACTCGGTCAAAATATTAGCCTAGCAGATGATGCTGGAATTGATACATCGATTAATTCACCATACAATGTTTATACAAAACCTGGTTTGATGCCTGGTCCAGTGGATAGTCCAAGTCAGGACGCGATTGAAGCAAGTATTAATCAAACTAAGAGTGAGAACCTATACTTTGTAGCCAATGTTACAGATGGTAAAGTCTATTACGCAGTGACACAGGAAGAGCATGATCGTAATGTAGCTGAACACGTTAATAGCAAGCTTACTCAAAATAGTAGTTCAAACTAAGACTACAAAAATGAGAATCTCAGATAGAGATTCAATACTATCTAAAGAAAGTTGAGAAAAATGGCAGAAAAAACATATCCTATGACCCTTGCGGAAAAGGAAAAACTTGAAAAAGAATTAGAAGAATTGAAATTGGTCCGCCGACCAGAAGTGGTAGAACGCATAAAGATTGCTCGTTCATACGGTGACCTTTCAGAAAACAGTGAATACGAAGCAGCTAAGGATGAACAAGCCTTTGTTGAAGGACAAATCTCTAGCTTGGAAACAAAAATTCGCTATGCTGAAATCGTCAATAGTGACTCAGTTGCCGATGATGAAGTGGCGATTGGTAAAACAGTCACTATTCAAGAAATTGGTGAGGACGAAGAAGAAGTTTATATTATCGTAGGTTCAGCAGGTGCGGATGCCTTTGCAGGTAAGGTTTCAAATGAAAGCCCAATTGGACAAGCCTTGATTGGTAAGAAAACAGGTGATACAGCAACTATTGAAACACCTGTTGGTAGCTATGATATAAAAATCTTGAAGGTTGAAAAAACAGCCTAAAAATAAAAAAAAGGAGTGAGGAGGCAGTGCGCTTCACTCACTCCTTTTTCCATTTTAAATTGAATTGGAGACGTTATGAGTTCAAAGAAGAAAAAAAATAAGATGGAGCGTGGTCTGACCAATCGTCACGTGCAGGTTATGGCCATTGCGGGAACAATTGGAACAGGACTCTTTTTGGGAGCAGGTCGCTCTATCAGCCTAACAGGTCCTTCTATTGTACTAATTTATATGATTACGGGAGCATTCATGTTCCTCATGATGCGTGCGGTTGGGGAAATGCTCTACCAAGACCCTGAGCAACATACCTTTATCAACTTTATCACGCGCCATTTAGGTAAGGGCTGGGGTTATTTCTCGGTTTGGTCTTACTGGCTATCCGTTGTCTTTATCGGTATGGCGGAAATCACTGCTATCTCTCACTATGTTCAGTTCTGGTTCCCTAGCTGGCCAAGTTGGATGATTGAGATTGGATTTTTGACTATTCTAGCCTTGGTCAATTTGATTGCGGTGAAACTCTTTGGGGAAGTTGAGTTTTGGTTTGCGATGGTCAAGATTGTGGCTATTTTAGCCATGATTGCAACAGGGGTCTTTATGGTCTTGACAGGCTTTAAGACACCACATGGAGTAGCAAGTTTGGCCAATATTGCTGACAATTTCTCCCTATTCCCAAATGGTGGAGTGAACTTTGTCATGGCCTTCCAGATGGTGTTCTTTGCCTACCTCATGATTGAGTTTATCGGGGTCACAACTTCTGAAACCAAAAATCCACGTCAGGTCTTGCCAAAAGCCGTTAAGGAAATTCCTTTGCGTATCGCCTTTTTCTACGGTGGTGCCCTCTTAGCCATTATGGCTATCATTCCTTGGCGTGAACTTGCTTCTGCTGATTCACCTTTTGTTACAGTATTTGAATTGGCCGGTATCAAGTGGGCGGCAGCCTTGATTAACTTCGTCGTTTTGACCTCAGCAGCATCTGCTCTTAACTCGACCCTATATTCAACAGGTCGTCATTTGTACCAGATTGCCCATGATTCGCCAAATCCATTCCTAAAAGCAATCAAGGCGGATACCCTTTCTCGCCACAATGTGCCACAAAATGCCATCATCGCTTCAGCAATCTTGATTGCCCTAGCAGCCTTTATCAATGTCTTGCCAGGTGTTTCGGATGCCTTTGCCTTGATTACGGCATCGTCATCAGGTGTCTATATCGCTATCTATATCTTGATTATGGTGGCTCACCTTAAATATCGCAAGTCACCAGACTTTATGGCGGATGGCTACCTCATGCCCCATTATCGTTTCCTAAATCCTTTAACCATGCTCTTCTTTGCCTTTGTCTTTGTAACCCTCTTTTTACAAGAGTCTACCTTTGTAGGAGCAATCGGATCAGCTATCTGGATTATCGGTTTCGGGATTTACAGCCAGTGGAAATTTAGAAAATAGATTTGAAACTCATCAACTAAGGTTGGTGGGTTTTTGCTAGTTTGACAGTCTTTGGAAATAAGACTATAATCAAGCTGTATCAGTTTTCGAGGAGGTTTAGATGTACTTTAGATTGGAAAATAAGGAATCCCAGAAGGCGCAAGAAATTGGGAATTTGATTCGTGCTTATAACCGTTCCAAAAGAGAAGAGGCTGAAAGTGAGCCATTGAATCTTTATGTTGAAGATGAGATGGGCAATCTCTTGGCTGGCTTGGTGGCTGAGACTTTTGGAAATTGGTTGCAAATTGAGTATTTGTTTGTGAAAGAGGAGTTACGAGGGCAAGGAATCGGTTCAAAACTATTGCAACAGGCAGAAAGTGAAGCTAAGAATCGAAACTGTCGTTTTGCTTTTGTCAATACCCACCAGTTTCAAGCTCCAGATTTTTATAAAATGCATGGCTACAAGGAAGTCTTTAGGTTACAAGACTATCCCTACATTGGGCAAAGATATTATTACCAAAAGAATTTGTAAGGTGAATATGAAAGTATAAGGCAAAGAGGGGTTCTTGACATAAGTATGAAGGGGATTCTCGATAAATACCAGTTAAATCCCACACATTATGTCTTTCTAGGTGATATTGAGGACAATACAATTGCAGCTGAGACATTAGATGTGAAAGCCTACGATGCCGTAGATTTTTTGAAATCCTATATTTAAACTAAAAACTCTCTATCTTTTTGTGGTAGAGAGTTTTTAGTTAATAAAATATTACAAAATGACATATATATGTTGCATTAAGTTAGATATATGATATAATGTTGTTAAAAAGAGGCGCAACTTTTTAAAACTATAAGGAGGACGCAGGTGGCTAAAAATTTAAAATTAAAATTAGCTCGTGTAGAGCTTGATTTAACACAAGGTCAACTGGCAGAGGCTGTTGGTGTGACGCGCCAGACTATTGGTTTGATAGAGGCGGGGAAATACAATCCCAGTCTCTCACTCTGCCAGTCGATTTGCAGATGTTTAGGGAAAACCCTAGACCAACTATTTTGGGAGGAAGAAGATGGTAACTAAATTCATTCATTATCAATTACTTGACGAAAGAGAAGAACAACTAATCAATAAAGCTGGGGCGGAATCCTTTACCCTCTTCATTGGACTGGTGCTTCTAAGCTATTTGGTGGCTGTATTGGCTCCATCTCTTTTTAATCCGAATTTTCTAGTCTATACTCTGATAGTAGGAATTCTCTTCTTTTTCAATCGTGCTCGTTATCTGGGAGTGACCTATTATAGTCGTTTTCATTTTACGATTTTGGGTTGTTTTTTCCTAACCTTGGCGATTACAACTCTCTTGATGTTGCAGAATTATCAATTCAATATAGACATTTATCAGCACAATCCTTTGAATCCTAAATACCTGTCCGCTTGGGCTATTACTTATGTCATTTACCTTCCTTGGGTCTTTATTGGCAATCTCGGTTTGAAGAGTTATGGAGAATGGGCTCAGAAAAAGTTTGAACAAGACATGGATGAACTGGAGAGTGGAGAATAGCTTGTTACTTTTTTCTCAATCCAAATAAAATGTGATATAATAGTACTAATTTATTGGAATACATGAAAGTTTTTGAAAATTTTTATGGGTTTCTAGTTAAGGAAGTAGGAAAAGTATGTATCCAGATGATAGTTTGACATTGCACACGGACTTGTACCAGATTAACATGATGCAGGTTTACTTTGACCAAGAAATTCACAATAAAAAGGCGGTTTTTGAGGTTTATTTCCGCCAACAGCCTTTTAAGAACGGCTATGCAATTTTTGCAGGTTTGGAAAGAATTGTGAGTTATCTTGAAGACCTGCGTTTTTCAGATAGTGATATTGCCTATTTGGAATCACTAGGCTATCATGGGGCATTCTTGGACTATCTCCGCAATTTCAAGTTGGAGTTGACCGTTCGTTCTGCCCAAGAAGGGGATTTGGTTTTTGCTAATGAACCGATTGTGCAGGTGGAAGGCCCTCTAGCCCAATGTCAATTGGTCGAAACGGCTCTTTTGAACATCGTCAACTACCAGACATTAGTGGCGACTAAGGCAGCTCGTATTCGCTCGGTTATTGAAGATGAACCCTTGATGGAGTTTGGGACACGTCGGGCTCAAGAAATGGATGCAGCTATCTGGGGAACACGCGCAGCGGTGATTGGTGGTGCCAATGGCACCAGCAACGTGCGTGCGGGTAAACTCTTTGACATTCCTGTCTTGGGAACCCATGCCCATGCCTTGGTACAGGTTTATGGCAATGACTATGAAGCTTTCAAGGCTTATGCTGCGACCCACAAAAATTGTGTCTTTCTTGTGGATACCTATGACACCCTTCGCATTGGGGTACCAGCTGCCATTCAGGTGGCGCGTGAGCTGGGTGACCAGATTAACTTTATGGGTGTGCGGATTGACTCTGGGGATATTGCCTACATTTCCAAGAAAGTTCGTCAGCAATTGGACGAGGCTGGATTTACAGAGGCTAAGATTTATGCTTCAAATGATTTGGACGAAAATACCATCCTCAATCTCAAGATGCAAAAGGCCAAGATTGATGTCTGGGGCGTGGGAACTAAGCTGATTACAGCCTATGACCAGCCAGCTCTTGGGGCAGTTTATAAGATTGTTGCAATCGAAGATGAAAATGGCCAGATGCGCAATACCATCAAGCTGTCAAATAATGCTGAAAAAGTGTCTACACCAGGTAAGAAGCAGGTGTGGCGCATTACCAGTCGTGAAAAAGGCAAGTCAGAAGGCGATTATATCACTTATGATGGTGTGGATGTTGCCAGCATGACAGAAATCAAGATGTTCCATCCGACCTATACTTATATCAAGAAGACGGTTCGTAATTTTGACGCTGTTCCTCTCTTAGTGGATATCTTCAAAGACGGAAAATTGATTTACAGCTTGCCTAGTTTGACTGAGATTCAGGACTATGCTCGTAAGGAATTTGACAAGCTTTGGGATGAGTACAAGCGTGTGCTCAATCCGCAGCATTATCCAGTGGATTTGGCGCGTGATGTATGGCAAGACAAGATGGACTTGATTGACAAAATGCGTAAGGAAGCCCTCGGTGAAGGAGAAGAAGAATGAGTTTGCAAGAAACGATTATCCAAGAACTGGGTGTGAAATCAGTGATTGATGCCCAGAAAGAAATCCGTCGTTCTATTGATTTCTTAAAAAGATATCTGAAAAAACATCCCTTCCTTAAAACCTTTGTACTAGGGATTTCTGGGGGACAAGACTCAACCTTAGCAGGACGATTGGCTCAACTGGCCATGGAAGAACTGCGAGCTGAAACTGGCGATGGCAGCTACAAATTTATCGCTGTCCGCCTGCCATACGGAGTGCAAGCTGATGAAGCAGATGCTCAAAAAGCACTAGCCTTTATCCAGCCTGATGTCAGTTTAGTCGTCAATATTAAGGAATCAGCTGACGCTATGACAGCTACAGTTGAAGCGACAGGTAGTCCTGTTTCAGATTTTAACAAGGGCAATATCAAGGCTCGTTGCCGTATGATTGCTCAGTATGCCCTTGCTGGTGCCCATAGCGGAGCGGTTATTGGAACAGACCACGCTGCGGAAAATATCACAGGCTTTTTCACCAAGTTTGGTGACGGTGGTGCGGATATTTTACCCCTGTTCCGCCTCAATAAACGCCAAGGAAAACAACTATTGAAGGAACTTGGTGCAGACCCAGCACTTTATGAAAAAATCCCAACAGCAGACCTAGAAGAAGACAAACCAGGTCTAGCTGATGAAGTAGCCCTCGGAGTCACTTATGAAGAGATTGACGACTACCTAGAAGGCAAAACAATCAGCCCAGAAGCTCAAGCGACTATCGAAAACTGGTGGCATAAAGGCCAACACAAACGCCACCTGCCCATCACTGTATTCGATGACTTTTGGGAGTAAAAAGGTCCGGGGGACCTTTTTACCCCGAGTCTAAAAATAGGAAAACGAGGCACCTCCAGTGGAGGTTCTTACCCCGAGCATGGAAACAGGTAAGCGAGGAAGGTCCGGGGAATCTTTTTAGCTTATTACCTTGAAATTCAAAAGCAAAGTAAATTTAAATTGAGGTTGTGCAGAGAACCATCTATCAGAAAGCGAGGTAGCGTAATGAAAGCAATCGGTACGCAAATATTACAGACAGAACGTTTGATCTTGAGAAGATTTGTGGAGAGTGATGCGGAAGCCATGTTTCAAAATTGGGCTTCATCTGCTGAGAATCTGACCTATGTCACCTGGGATCCTCATCCTGATGTTGAAGTGACTCGGAACTCGATTCGAAATTGGGTTGCATCCTATACCAATCCCAATTATTACAAATGGGCCATTTGTCTCAAAGAAGATCCTGAGCATGTGATAGGAGATATCAGTATCGTTGAGATGAATGAGCCTGATTCAAGTTGTGAAATTGGGTATGTTTTAGGAAAAAACTATTGGGGCCGTGGTATGATGACGGAGGCCTTGAAAGCTGTCTTAGACTTTTGTTTTACTCAAGCAGGTTTTCAAAAGGTCAGAGCTCGTTACGCCAGTCTTAACCCAGCTTCAGGCAGTGTGATGGAGAAGGCTGGAATGTCCTATCTAAAAACTATTGCCAATGGTGTGGAGAGGAAAGACTACGTTGCGGACCTTATTTATTACCAGATAAGTAGGGAAGACAGGTGATTTCTTTTCTGTTTCTATCAAAGTCAGACCTTGTCTGGCTTTTTTTGTGGCAGATTTCTGAATAAACTGATTAAATTCCTATTTTTCCCTATCATTGTCCCTGTTTTTTCTGGAGTTTAGAGGCTATAATAGTCCTATCAAATCAAAGAATGGAGGAAGGCAATGGATAATATTATCTTTTTTATCAGTGTTTTTCTTGCTGGAATTCTCTCCTTCTTTTCTCCTTGTATCTTACCCTTGTTACCGGTCTATGCAGGGGTCTTGTTGGATGATAAAGATGGTGCTCAGGCTTCTAGCGGCAAATTTTCAATCTCAATTGTTAGTTTATTGCGAACTCTGGCCTTTATAGCGGGTATTTCTTTTATCTTTATCTTACTGGGATATGGTGCTGGTTTTTTAGGAGACCTTTTGTATGCTTCTTGGTTTCAGTATGTGACGGGTGCGGTTATCATTCTCTTGGGCTTGCACCAGATGGAAGTCTTACATTTTCAGGGACTCTACAAGGAAAGAAGGCTACAACTAAAGAGACAGGAGCAAAAGGGTAAGGGCTATAGTCAGGCATTTTTACTGGGCTTGACCTTTAGTTTTGCTTGGACGCCTTGTGTAGGACCGGTTCTTGGTTCTGTTTTGGCCTTGGCGGCTTCAGGTGGCTCAGGTGCTTGGCAGGGAGCTGGTCTCATGTTGGTGTACACGTTAGGTTTGGCTCTACCATTCTTGGTTCTAACCCTAGCCTCCAGCTATGTTTTGAAACATTTCCGAAAACTCCATCCTTATCTCGGAACTCTCAAAAAAGTGGGTGGTTTCCTCATAATCGTAATGGGAATTTTGGTGCTTTTGGGAAATGCGTCTATTTTGACAAGATTATTTGAATAGAGAGGAAGAAGAAATGAAAAAATGGCAAACATGTCTCCTTGGAGTAGGCTCAATCTGTTGCTTGGCAGCCTGTTCGGCTAAAAATATGTCAGATGAATCTACTATGAAGGAGCAAACAAAAACAGAACAAGTTAGTGCGCAAACTGCGACTAAAGGTCAGGCGGTTGCTGATTTCGAACTGACGGGAGTAGATGGCAAGACATACCGCTTGTCTGATTACAAGGGCAAGAAAGTCTATCTCAAATTCTGGGCTTCTTGGTGTTCCATCTGTCTAGCTAGTCTTCCAGATACGGATGAAATTGCTAAGGATGCTGGTGATAATTATGTTGTCTTGACAGTAGTGTCACCTGGACACAAGGGGGAACAAGCAGAAGCAGACTTTAAGAACTGGTACAAGGGCTTGGATTATAAAAATTTTCCAGTTCTAATTGACCCGTCGGGCAAACTTTTGGAAAGCTATGGTGTTCGTTCTTACCCAACTCAAGCTTTTATAGATAAGGAAGGAAAGCTGCTCAAAACGCAACCAGGTTTTATGGATAAGGATATGATTTTAAAGACATTGAAAGAAATGGGGTAGAGAAAGGTCATGAATGATAAAGTAAAATTGTTTGTCTTGGCAGGAATCTTTTTCCTAGCCATAAGCGGTTTCTATTTTCTATTGATGCGAAATGCAGGGCAGACAGATAGCTCGCAAATTGAGAAAGCAGCAGTTAGCCAAGGAGGAAAAACAGTGAAAAAAACAGAAGTGAGTAAAGATGCAGACTTGCACGAAATTTATCTGGCTGGGGGATGTTTCTGGGGAGTTGAGGAATATTTCTCACGCGTTCCCGGTGTGACAGATGCCGTATCAGGCTATGCAAATGGTAGAGGGGAAACAACCAAGTACGAATTGATTAACCAAACAGGACATGCAGAGACTGTCCATGTTACTTATGATGCCAAACAAATTTCCCTAAAAGAAATCCTACTTCATTACTTCCGCATTATCAATCCAACCAGCAAAAATAAACAAGGAAATGATGTGGGGACCCAGTACCGTACCGGTGTTTATTACACAGATGACAAGGATTTAGAGGTGATTAACCAAGTTTTTGATGAGGTGGCTAAGAAATACGATCAACCTCTAGCAGTTGAAAAGGAGAACTTGAAAAATTTTGTAGTGGCTGAGGATTACCACCAAGACTATCTCAAGAAAAATCCAAATGGCTACTGCCATATCAATGTCAATCAGGCAGCCTATCCCGTCATTGATGCCAGCAAATATCCCAAACCAAGTGATGAGGAATTGAAAAAGACTTTGTCACCTGAGGAGTATGCAGTTACCCAGAAAAATCAAACAGAACGAGCTTTTTCAAACCGCTACTGGGATAAATTTGAATCTGGTATCTATGTGGATGTGGCAACTGGCGAACCTCTCTTTTCATCAAAGGATAAGTTTGAGTCTGGTTGTGGATGGCCTAGTTTTACCCAACCAATCAGTCCAGATGTTGCTACTTACAAAGAAGATAAGTCTTACAATATGACACGCATGGAAGTGCGAAGCCGAGTTGGAGATTCTCACCTTGGCCATGTCTTTACAGATGGGCCTCAGGACAAGGGTGGCTTGCGCTACTGTATTAATAGTCTCTCTATCCGCTTTATTCCCAAAGATCAAATGGAAGAAAAAGGCTACGCTTATTTACTAGATTATGTTGATTAAGAGGGATTTCCTAAGCAGTTAGAGGAGAATTTTGCTATACTGATACTAGTAAGTGACAAAGGAGAGAAGCATGACCTACACAATCTTAATCGTAGAAGATGAATATCTGGTAAGACAAGGCTTGACTAAACTGGTCAATGTAGCAGCCTACGATATGGAAATCATCGGTCAAGCTGAAAATGGAAGACAGGCTTGGGAATTGATACAAAAGCAGGTTCCAGATATCATTTTAACCGATATCAACATGCCTCAGCTAAATGGGATCCAGTTGGCCAGTCTGGTCCGAGAAACCTATCCTCAGGTGCATTTAGTCTTTTTAACAGGCTACGATGATTTTGATTATGCCTTGTCTGCTGTCAAACTAGGTGTGGATGATTACCTACTCAAGCCCTTTTCTCGTCAGGATATCGAGGAAATGCTGGGGAAAATCAAGCAAAAGTTGGATAAGGAAGAGAAAGAAGAGCAGTTACAAGATTTATTGACTGATAAGTTTGAGGGAAATATGGCCCAGAAAATCCAGTCCCATCTGGCTGATAGCCAATTTAGTTTGAAGAGTTTGGCCAGTGACTTGGGTTTTAGCCCGACTTATCTGAGTTCTTTGATTAAGAAAGAGTTAGGCCTGCCTTTTCAGGATTATCTGGTGAGAGAACGTGTCAAACAAGCCAAGCTTTTGCTTCTGACAACGGATTTAAAGATTTATGAGATCGCAGAGAAAGTTGGTTTTGAAGATATGAACTATTTTACACAACGCTTTAAGCAGATTGCGGGTGTGACCCCTCGTCAGTTTAAGAAGGGGGAAGGTCGATGAAACGTTCTTCTCTCCTAGTCAGAATGGTTATTTCCATCTTTCTGGTCTTTCTCATTCTCCTAGCTCTGGTTGGGACTTTCTACTATCAATCTAGTTCATCAGCCATTGAGGCTAGCATTGAGGGCAATAGCCAGACGACTATCAGCCAAACTAGCCACTTTATCCAGTCTTATATCAAAAAATTAGAAACCACCTCGACTAGTTTGACCCAGCAGGCAGATGTCCTAACCTATGCTGAGAATCCCAGTCAAGAAAAGGTCAAGGGAATTCGAGATTTGTTTTTGACCATTTTAAAGTCAGACCAGGACTTGAAAGCTGTTGTGCTGGTAACCAAATCTGGTCAGGTCATTTCTACGGATGATAGTGTGCAGATGAAAACTTCCTCAGATATGATGACTGAGGATTGGTACCAAAAGGCTATTCATCAGGGAGCTAAACCAGTTTTAACTCCAGCTCGTAAATCAGATAGCCAGTGGGTCATTTCTGTCACTCAAGAACTTCTTGATGCAAAGGGAGCCAATCTAGGTGTACTTCGTTTGGATATTTCCTATGAAACTCTGGAAGCCTATCTCAACCAACTCCAGTTGGGTCAGCAGGGCTTTGCTTTTATCATCAATGAAAACCATGAATTTGTTTATCATCCTCAACATACAGTTTATAGTTCGTCTAGCGAAATGGAGGCCATGAAACCCTATATTAAGACAGGGCAGGGTTACACTCCAGACCACCAATCCTATGTCAGTCAAGAAAAGATTGCTGGAACTGATTGGACGGTGCTTGGCGTGTCTTCGTTGGAGAAGTTAGACCAGGTTCGGAGTCAACTCATGTGGACCTTGCTTGGAGCCAGTTTCACATCTCTTCTTGCCTGTCTCTGCTTGGTGTGGTTTAGTCTTAAACGCTGGATTGCTCCTTTGAAGGATTTGAGAGAAACTATGCTGGAAATTGCTTCTGGTAATCAGAATCTTCGTGCCAAAGAAGCGGGTGCTTATGAATTGAGAGAGGTGACTCGCCAGTTCAATGCCATGTTGGATCAGGTTGATCAGCTGATGGTAGCTATTCGCAGGCAGGAAGAAACGACCCGTCAGTACCAACTTCAAGCTCTATCAAGCCAGATTAACCCCCATTTCCTCTATAACACCTTGGACACCATCATCTGGATGGCTGAATTTCAAGATAGTCAGAGAGTGGTGCAAGTGACCAAGTCCTTGGCGACTTATTTCCGCTTGGCGCTCAATCAGGGTAAAGATTTGATTTGCCTGTCTGATGAAATTAATCATGTCCGCCAGTATCTATTTATCCAGAAACAACGCTATGGCGATAAGCTGGAATACGAAATTAATGAAAATCCTGCCTTTGATAATCTAGTCTTGCCCAAGCTAGTGCTACAACCTCTTGTAGAGAATGCTCTTTACCATGGCATTAAGGAAAAGGAAGGCCAGGGACATATTAGAGTTTCTGTTCAGAAACAGGATTCGGGATTGGTCATCCGCATTGAGGATGATGGGATTGGTTTCCAAGATGCTAGCGATAGTAGTCAAAGTCAACTCAAACGTGGGGGAGTTGGTCTTCAAAATGTTGATCAACGGCTCAAACTTCATTTTGGAGAACATTACCAAATGAAGATTGATTCTATTCCCTCAAAAGGTACGACAGTTGAAATATACATAAATAGAATAGAAACTAGTTAACTCCCAGTCAATTCTGGGAGTTTTATGCGTAATTGGGCAAGCTTTCTAGGTTGTCTATCTTGCTAAAACGTAGAAAAAACGATATGATAGATAATGACAAAAGAGGTATCAAGTATGAAGGAAAAAGACATTCAAAGAGAAACTAGCCAGATTGTAAAAGATGTATTAGAAAAGGCCAATTTGAAGCAAGGATCCATCTTTGTTTTGGGCCTTTCTTCTAGTGAAGTGATAGGTGGTCAGATTGGCAAGGAATCCAGCCAAGAAATTGGCGAAATCATTGTGAAGACCATCCTAGATATCCTAGAGGAAAAAGGAATTCATCTAGCTGTTCAAGGTTGTGAACATGTCAATCGGGCCCTCGTCGTTGAACGTCAGGTGGCAGAGCAGTTTGGTCTGGAAATCGTCAGTGTCCTTCCTACTCTCCATGCAGGAGGTTCAGGTCAGTTGGCAGCCTTCAAGTTTATGCAAGATCCAGTTGAGGTTGAATTTATCAAGGCTCATGCTGGATTGGATATCGGAGACACTGCAATTGGCATGCATGTCAAGCATGTTCAGGTTCCGATTCGCCCTCTTTTGAGAGAAATTGGGCATGCCCATGTAACGGCTCTTGCTAGCCGTCCAAAATTAATTGGAGGTGCGCGTGCGCATTATCCACAAGATTCTATCAGAAAGTCGTGAGAATGAAAAAAACAAAACAACAACTAGAAAAAATCACCAAATATTCGATTCGTAAGCTAACTGTTGGGGTAGGTCCTGTAGCAATCGGGGCCTTCCTTTTTGGTGCTAGTACTCTTTCAGTAGATAAGGTTCAAGCCAATGAAGTTGGTGGAGCTCATAGCGTTCATTACCGTTATTTGGCGGAGCAGGAATTGACCGAGTCTGAAAAAGCCCTGATTCATCATGAGGTTCCAACAGAATTTCAAGATGAAGATATTCTCTATGTAGTTTATCGCAAGAAGGCAACTACCAGTCAACAACTTCCTTACACAGGAAGTAAGGAACTAGCTTTGGCAGGTCTTGGCTTGGCAACTGCTTCTCTAGCAGTCTTTTTGGTGTCCAAAAAAGGTCGCAAAGAGGTTCTAGGTGTTCTCTTGATTGGTTCTTTAGGAGCCAGTACCTTTGTACCTTATGGGACATTCGCATTTGAAAATAAAGAATTGCTTTCCTATAACCAAACTATTTCGGCCTCTACACATGAAGGTTTGGCTGAAGGGATTATCCACATTGATGGTTATGAATACATCGGATACTTCAAGGAAGCAGAACTCCATCCATCAAGACCAGCTTCAGCTGAGAAGCCTCAGTTGCCAGTAGAAAAGCAAAGTGCAAATGAAATCGAGAAAACAGAAGTAGTTCAAGAAACACCTGCTGTTGCTCCGGAAACTGTCGTTGAAAAACCTGTAGTAGAAACTCCAGTTGCTCCTGCGGTTGAAGAAAAACCAGTTTCTGAGAAACCTCAGACAAGACAGGAAGAGAGCTTGGTGGAGATTCCTTTTGAAACGGTCACAAGCCCAGATGCTAATTTAGCAGAAGGACAGACTCGTATCGTCGCAGCTGGAGTAAATGGTCAGCGTCGCCTTGTAAGCAAAGTTTCGATGGTCAACGGTCAAGAAGTTAGAGAAGTCATCCAAGACCAAGTAGTCCAAAATCCTGTGTCGCAAGTCATTGCAGTCGGAACGAAGAAAGAGGTGCAACCTGCCCCAACTCCAGTACCACAAGCTGAATCAACGCATCAAGTAGCAAAAGGAACTCAAGAGGAAGGCAAAGAAGGCCAAGTCTTAACACAACCAACCTTACCAGATGCTCCAGTTGAAACGAAGGGTACCCAAGAAGAAGGCAAAGCAGGTCAAGCTCTAACACAACCAGAACTTCCAGAGGCTCCAGTAGAAGCAAAAGGTACGCAAGAAGAAGGTAAGGCAGGCCAAGCCTTAACGCAACCCGAAATGCCAGAAGCTCCAGTAGAAGTAAAAGGCACACAAGAGGAAGGCAAAGCAGGTCAAGCTCTTGTACAAGAACAGTTACCAGAGTACAAAGTAACTGAGGGAACCCTTGTTGAAACATCGACTACAGACCTAGACTACAAAACTGAAACGACTGATGATCCAACCAAGTATACGGACGAAGAAACTGTCGTAAGAAATGGAGAAAAAGGTAGTCAAGTTACTAAAACAACTTATAAAACAGTAGAAGGTGTTAAAACTGACCAAGTTCTTTCAACTAGCACAGAAGTTGCCAAGGAGCCTGTAAACCAACAGGTAAGTCGTGGGATAAAACCAATTGAAGGAACTCTTGTAGAAGAAAGTCTTGAAAAGATTCCATTTAAGGAAGTTGTTAAAGAAGATGACCAACTGAAAAAAGGCTTAGAAGTTGTAGCTCAAGAAGGAAAAGAAGGCCAGAAAAAAATCACCAAGACCTTTAATACCATTAAGGGAGTTAAAACAGAGGACGCTCCAAAAGTTACAGAGGAAATCCTTGAGGCACCTCAAGACAAAATTTTGAAACGTGGTACCAAGAGCTTTGAAAAACCAGTATTGACCATCACAGCAGTTGAGCCTAAGGATTTGAAACGGACTTCAGATGTTAAGTATAGTCTAGAAAATCCAAGTAAGGCAGCCATTAAATCTATTACCTTAACTCTGAAAAAAGGTGATGAGATTGTCAAAACCTTGAATGTTTCACCAGATGACTTGACAACTACCCTGACAGATTTACAGTACTACAAGGATTATAAACTTGAAACGAAGATGGTTTATGACCGTGGTGAGGGTGATGAGGAAGAGGTTCTGAAGGAAGAACCGCTAAGAATTGACCTCAAAAAAGTTGAAATCAAAAACATCAAAGAAACAAGCTTGATGAGTGTGGACGCTGATGGTAATGAAACAGATACTAGTTTATTGACAGCAAAACCAGCTGATGTTGCTCCACTTTATTTACGAGTGACCACTCATGACAATAAAATAACAAGACTGGCTGTTGACAAGATTGAAGAAGTAGAAAAAGACGGAAAAACTTTATACAAAGTTACTGCCAAAGCACCTGATTTGATTCAACGGAATGCTGACAACACACTGAACGAAGAGTATGTTCATTACTTTGAAAAACAAAAAACACACGAAGGTGATGTATATTATAGCTTTGACGACCTTGTAAAAGCTATTCAAAAAGACCCGACTGGTACATTTAAGCTTGGTAGCAATATCAATGCTGCTAACGTTAAACCAGCAGGAAAATCTTATGTTACTAATGCTTTCAAAGGAACATTGACAAGCACTGACGGTAATAAATTTACCATTAGCAATATGAACAGACCTTTATTCGGTGATATTGTCGGTGGTACTGTTAAAGATTTACTACTTGAAAATGTAAATATCGACATGCCAGGGACTGATAGGATTGCACCGCTAGCGAATGTTATCAAAAATAATGCGACTGTAGAGAACATTAAAGTAACAGGTAACGTTGTTGGTAATAATGATGTATCTGGTGTTATCAATAAAATTGATGGTAGTGGAAAATTAAGTAACGTTGCATTTATCGGTAAAGTACACGCTGCTGGAAATCGAGGTGGTTACTTAACAGGTATCGTCGGTGAAAACTGGAAAGGTATTGTAGAAAAAGCTTATGTTGATGCTGAAATCACAGGTAACAAAGCTAAAGCTGCCGGAATTGTATATTCATCTCAAAACGGTGGCAACAACAATACTTTAGGTAAAGAAGGTACTCTTCGAAACTCTGTAGCAAAAGGCTCTATTGAACTCAAAGAAGCCGTTATGTCTGGTGGACTGCTAGGGACTAACTGGGCACTAGGGGCTATAGAAGATAACATCACTATGATGAAAGTTAAGACTGGTGAAATGGTCTTTGGTCATTCTGATATTGATGCTGATGATTACTTTACATACTCTAGAACGAAGCGCAACTACAGTGTTGAGGGTGTAAGTGAAGGTAAAACAACTTATACTAATTCTAAAAAAATTCCTAGCATAACTAAAGAAAAAGCTGATGAATTAATTGCTAAAATGGGAATCACTGCTGATAAATTCGAAAGCACACTTCCTATTGAAGATAAACTGAACAATATTGTAAGTAAAGCTGATCAATACAAAAACATCGATGACTACAATGCTTCTCGTGAGCTTGCTTACCGTAACATCGAAAAACTTCAGCCATTCTATAACAAAGAATGGATTGTCAACCAAGGGAACAAGCTTGCAGAAGGTTCAAACTTGTTAACTAAAGAAGTATTGTCTGTAACTGCAATGAAAGGAAATGACTTTGTCACAGACCTTACAGATGCTGACCATATTATGGTTCACTACGCAGATAAGACAAAAGAAATCTTTACAATTTCACCGAAAGAATCTAAAGTGAAACAAGTGAAAGAATACAGCGTGGCTGAATTGGGTGAAGTCGTTTATACACCAAACATGGTTGTTAAAGATCGTACAGATTTAATCAGCGCTATCGAAAGCAAGTTAAGTCCAGTAGAATTACAATCTGATCCGATTTACCAACACTTGGGTAGAACTGGTGGCAACAAAGTCAATGCAATTAAGGATTTGTACTTAGAAGAAAGCTTCAAGTACGTTAAAGATAATCTTAATAAATTCGTTACGAAGTTAGTTCAAAATGAAGATCACCAGCTTAACACTGATGAAGCTGCGAAACGTGCCTTGATTAAGAAAATCGATGACAATAAGGCCGCAGTCCTTCTTGGTTTGTCTTACCTCAACCGATACTACGGAGTTAAATTCGATGACTTTAATATTAAAGAATTAATGCTATTCAAACCTGACTTCTACGGTAAGAATGTTGGTGTGTTAGACTTCTTGATTAAGGTTGGTTCTAAAGAAAGTAACATTAAAGGTGATAGAACTTTAGAAGCTTATCGCGAAACGATCGGTGGAGTTATCGGTATAGGCGAGTTAAACAGTTTCTTAGACTATAATATGCGTCTATTCACAAGTGATACAGACTTAAATGATTGGTTCATAAAAGCAACTAAAGATAATGTATATGTCGTTGAACCAAAAACAACAACTCCTGAATTTGCTGATAAGAAACACAGAGCATACGAAGGATTAAACAACGATGTTCACGGTAAGATGATTCTGCCACTTCTGAATTTAAAAGATGCACATATGTTCTTAATCTCAACATATAACACTATGGCTTACAGTTCCTTTGAAAAATATGGTAAGAATACTGCAGAAGAACGCGAAGCATTCAAAGCTGAAATCAATAAAGTCGCTAAAGGTCAACAAAATTACCTAGACTTCTGGTCTCGTTTATCATTAGATAAAGTTCGTAATCAACTGCTTAAGAGCAACAACATGGTACCAACTCCTGTGTTAGATAACCAAAACTATAAAGGAATCAGTACAGATAAATACGGGCATACGAATAGTGGTAAAGATGTAGCACCTATCCGTGAATTATACGGACCAACAGGTCGTTATCATGCTACTGACTGGCGTATGGGAGCTGTAGCTCGTATTTATGGTAATCCTTATAAGGATGATTCAGTCTTCTTTATGGTTACTGATATGATTAGTGACTTTGGTATCTCAGCCTTCACTCACGAAACGACTCACGTAAATGACCGTATGGTTTATTTAGGTGGTTCAAGACACCGTGAAGGTACTGACCTAGAAGCGTTCGCACAAGGTATGTTGCAATCGCCTGCTGAAACAAGTCCAAACGGTGACTTTAAAGCACTAGGACTGAACATGGCATACGAACGTCCAAACGATGGAAACCAATGGTATAACACAAATCCAAATGACCTTACTTCTCGCGCTGAAATCGATCATTACATGAAAGGTTTCAATGATACGCTTATGCTTCTTGATTACCTTGAAGGAGAAGCTGTAATTGATAAAGGCAGTAAAGAACTAAACAACGCTTGGTTCAAGAAAGTAGATAAGAAACTTCGTGGAGCTAATACGAAGAACCAATACGACAACGTTAGAGATTTAAATGCAGAAGAAAAAGAATATAATTTAACATCTGTTAACGACTTAGTAGAGAAAAACTTCATGACTAAGCACGGTCCTGGCAATGGTCAGTATGACCCAACTGGATTTGGCTCTGCCTATGTAACTGTACCAATTACCGCTGGTATCTACGGAGGTAACACAAGTGAAGGAGCTCCAGGAGCAATGTCATTCAAACATAACACCTTCCGTATGTGGGGTTACTTTGGATATGAAAAAGGCTTCCTAAATTATGCTTCTAACATGCTGAAAAATGAGTCTAAACAAGCAGGTCATGCTACTCTAGGAGATGACTTCATCATTAAGAAAGTTTCTGATGGTAAATTTAATACTCTAGAAGATTGGAAGAAAGAATACTTCAAAGAAGTTGTTGATAAAGCGAAAGCAGGATTTAACCCAGTTACAATTGACGGCACTACATATAGTAGTTACGATGACTTGAAGAATGCATTTGCTGCAGCTGTTGATAAAGATAAAGCTACTCTTAAAAATGGCTCAGTTAAATTTGATAATACCGTATCACTTAAAGAGAAAATCTTCAAGAAACTTCTTCAACAAACAAATAGCTTTAAAACTTCAATCTTTAAATAATTTTGTTAGTCCTGAAGGGACTGACTTAATCTCAAAAAGGAGAGGCAAGTATGTCTTCTCCTTTTTATTTATGTAGTGATTGACTGTTCATTTACAAGCATAATTATTGAATATATTTATAACTAAAATACTAGAAAATAGATTTTCAAAAAGTAAATGAAATGTCAGGCAGGGCTTTGTTTTATGGATTCTGTTCTAGTTCAAACAACTTGCAAAAATAGCTTAAAAATTATAAAATTAAATATAAAGTAATTTGTAAATACGCATAAAGTTTAATATGATATAATGTGTATACAGATAAGAGAAAAGGAAATATTATAAATGAAGAACAAGCTTTCTGATAAGTCCCTTGAGAATCAGAGAAAAGAAAAAATCATGCGTTTCTCCATTCGTAAATATAGTTTTGGTGCAGCGAGTGTAGCGGTTGCTGCCTTTTTAATGTTTTTAGGAAATGGAGCAGTTGCAGCTGATCAATTGAAAGTAACTGAAGAGTCTTCTAGTAAAGTAGAGTTGGCTCAATCAGGTGGGGAGAAGGCTGAAAATCAGAGTGAGTCCGAAATCAGTGAGCCAAAAATTAGTAAACCAGAATTAGATAAAAGCCAACTTGCAAATTATATTGGTGAAATTGAAGGTAAGATTTCAAGTGGAGCCTACGCTAATAAGACAGAGGAAAGTGTAGCGAGTCTAGCTGCTGAATTGGCTAATGCCAAAGCAACTTTAGCGAACGCAAGCAGTCAAGAAGAATTGACGAGTGCCTATCAAAAACTGGTTGCTACAGTTAACTCAAAATTACGAAATAAGCTGGTTGAGAAAAAAGAAATTGTTTCAACAGATACAACTGAAGGTAAAGAAACAGTTGGTATCAAAGCTGATAATACTGAGAAACCATCAGAATCAAATGCGATTGAAAATACTGGTGCCAATGATCCACGTAATGGGAGTGAAATTGAAAAGGATACAACATTCCGTGCAGCTGTGAATCAAGATCCTAAGGTAGACTTTACATTCTCCATACCAGATGAGAAGAAAATCTATATCTATAACGAAGAGCATTTCTCATTAGAAATTCCTGTTTATTCTGAAACTGGAAAGATTCGTTATGCAACGATTAAGAAAGGATCTAGACAAAGATTCCCTAATGTTGCAGGTACAGATAATGACTTGGATGTTGAATTTGGATTTACTGCTAGGGTAATAAATCGTGCTGAAACGGCAGGGGTAACATCGGAGGCGAGTCAAGCAAATCCTGCGAAAATCGTTATTACAGGTCGTCCAAACGATATACTGAAAAAACACAGAGATTATACAAAACAAGAAAACCAAACACTTAACGTGGGTACTCGTTATATTCAGGTGGTTGATGATCAAGGTAGAGAGAATCTTAAAAAAGGTGATAGTATTGCAGACCCAGGGTATTTCTACTTAGTATTAAAAGCTCAATCTAAGAAATATTCATTAAGATCTCAACCTACAGATGAAAAGATTTCTGTAACTAGTTTGACAAATCCTACAGCAGAAGATTTAAAGAAAATCAAAGATAGTATTCAATTAGAATATTCAACAACAAACGAAGATGCACGATTTGCTGATAAACGTGGAACTTTAGTTGAACATCCTGAGGATGTTATCCAATCTGTTAATATCGTTGGGAATAATATCGTTGTGACATTTACAGATGGTTCTACGAAGACAAAACCGGTAGGGGAAATTGTACAAAAAAATATTCCGCCGGTTGTTAATCTACCGTATTCAAACGAAGCGAACAGAAATATTTATATCTATTCTGGAGAAGAGACAGACCTAACATTTACTGCAACGGATGAGTCTAAGATTAAGGACCTAAAACTTCGTGGCCCTGGTGACATTAACTATAATAATGCAACTAGTTTTGGTTTAGCAGTAGGGAATATTGTTGATAGCGCAGTAACAAGCGGAGCGGGTTCTGTTTCTGAAGATAAGAAGACAGCAACCATTAAAATGACTGGAACAACGAATTTAACTGCTGGGAAAAAATGGACAAGTGTTATCGTTGCAAAAGATGACAACAATGGAGAAAGTGCACCTTTTAACGGAAGAATTAATGCAACTACTAATCCTGCAGAACGTCAAAAAATTGAAGGTTATGTTGAATTTGTTGTAAAAAATCAAACTACTAAATATGATATTAAGACTCCAGAAGGAACAGTTAGTGTAGTAGATCCAGCGAATGTTACGGCTGACGAATTTGAAAAAATTAAAGAAAAAGTAAAAATCGAATACTCTCAAACTAACGATGATGCTAATTTTACTAGCAAGAGAGGACAAGCTGTAGACAATCAGGCGACAAGAATTTCTACGATTACAAAAGATGCTAATGGAAATCTTGTTGTGACCTATAAAGATGGTTCAACTGATACAAAACCTTTATCAGAATTCACAAGTTTAAATAAACAACCTGCAATTGATGCGGTTAACAAGGCTGCTGAAGATAAAATTGCAGAGATTAATGCTAATACAAACGCAACTGCAGAAGAAAAAGCAGCTGCAATCGAAAAAGTTAATGCCGATAAGGCGAAAGCTTTAACAGCAATTAATGATAACTCGGTAACGACAAAAGCAGCATTAGATAATGCCAAAACATCTGGGACAACAGCGATTAGCAATGATAATCCTGTAGTAACGAAGAAAAATACGGCAAAAGCAGCTATTGACTCAGCTTTAAGAGCGAAAGAAGCAGCCATCGATGCGAATGACGACTTAACGACAGAAGAGAAGAACGCAGCAAAAGCAGATGCACAGGCAAAAGCGAATGCAGCAAAAACAGCAATCGATAATGCAACAACAAACGTAGCAGTGGACTCAGCCCAAACGGCAGGAACAACAAGTGTAAGTTCAGTAATGCCAACAGCGGTAGCGAAACCAGCGGCTAAGAAAGCAATCGAAGACGCGCTGAAAGCGAAAGTAGCACAACTTGATGCAAGAAATGATTTAACAACTGAAGAAAAAGAAGCAGCAAAAGCAGATGCACAAGCAAGAGCAACAGCGGCTAAAAATAATATTGATACTGCAACAACAAACTCAACAGTAGATAATGCGAAAACTACAGGCGTTGCTGATGTAGAAAGCGTTAATCCGCAAGCAAGCCAAAAGAAAACTGACGCAAAAAATGCAGTTGATGAAGCGTTAAAAGCAAAAGAAGCAGAGATTGATGCCAATAACGATTTGACTGCTGAAGAAAAATCCAAAGCTAAGGAAGACGCAAAATCCAAAGCAGATGTAGCAAAGCAAGCCATCGACAACGCGACAACAAACGATGCAGTAACTCAAGCTAAAAACGCTGGGGCAATATCAGTAGATTCGGTGACTCCAACGCCGGTAGCCAAACCAGCAGCGAAGCAAGCCATCGATGACGCATTAAAAGCTAAGAATGACGCAATTGATGCCAACAACGATTTGACAGACGAAGAAAAAGCAAAAGCTAAGGAAGACGCGAAAGCGAAAGCAGACGCGGCGAAGCAAGCAATCGACAACGCGACAACAAACGATGCGGTAGAACAAGCTAAAAATGACGGAGCGACAAGTATATCTTCAGTAACTCCAACACCAACAGCTAAACCGGCTGCAAAACAAGC
>NZ_JBKOTV010000017.1:0-56412 GCF_049738055.1 Streptococcus sp. CL6.22
ACAACAGGAAAAAGCCTTGATTTACAAGGCTTTTTTGTGTATCTGTTCTACTTTTGGTCAACTAATGGATATCAACGGTATAATTTTATGAACACCCTTCCCAGACAGCTCTAATCTGATTGCACTCAAAATTTTTTAAAATTTAAAACAAAAGACTTGCTTTTCTTTTAATTTATGTTATACTTGTTCTTGTATCTGATACAAGTTTATTAAGAGAGGGATTCATATGGATACAAAATTCTCAGTTGCTTTGCATATCTTAACAATGATTAGTGAAAGCAAGGAAACCTTAAGTTCTCAAGCACTAGCTATTAGTGTTGGGACTAACGCTAGTTACATTCGAAAAGTGATTGCCTTATTGAAAAATGCAGATTTGATTCATTCCCAGCAAGGAAAAACAGGTTATCAACTCAGTAAGTCTCCAAAGAAAATGACTTTACTAGAGATCTACTATGCTACTCAAGAAATCAATCACATTAGTTTATTCCCTGTTCATCAAAATAGCAATCCTGATTGCCCTGTTGGAAAACATATCCAAGGAGCAGTTTCACCGCTTTTCGCTAGTGCCGAATCTCAATTAGAGAAGGAATTAGCAAATCAAACTTTAGAAGATGTCATTGACAATCTATATAAACAAGCTAAACAAGTCCGAAACTGATTTGATAACAAGTCAGTTTTTACTGGAAACAACATATACTTGTATTAGATACAAGTATATAGTTATATAAAAAAAGAAAAGAGAAATCACATGAAAGCCGCACAACACACTACTTATAACAAAAAGAATATCACACTGAACATCACAGAATTCGCTAAACCAAGTATTACAGACAAACAAGTCTTGGTGAAAGTATCCGCAGCCGGAGTTAATCCTCTCGATAACATGATCTCTCGTGGTGAGGTTAAGATGATTGTTCCTTACAAACTTCCTCAAACTGCAGGTAATGAGGTCGTTGGAATCGTTGAAAGCATTGGCAAGAAAGTTAACAACTTTCAGGTAGGAGATCGTGTCTTTGGCCGTCTGCCACTTGATCATATCGGCGCCTTTGCAGAATACCTAGCTGTCGATAGCCAAGCCTTAGCCAAGGTTCCAGACTATCTATCAGACGAGGAAGCTGCTACTGTACCTTTGACTGCCTTGACTATCATGCAGGCTCTTGACCTCATGGGCGCTCAAGCTGGGAAAACGATCTTTATTTCTGGTGGTACTGGAGGTGTCGGTGGCATGGCCATTCCGATTGCCAAGGCCAAAGGTTTGAAGGTCATTACCAACGGTTCTGGAGATAGTGCTGAGCGTGTCTTGAAACTAGGAGCAGATAGATTTATCGATTACAAAACAGAGGATTATACAAAAACTGTTAGCCAGGTGGATTATGTCCTCGATACTCTCGGTGGAGCTGAAACTGAAAAACAAATGTCTATCATGAAAAAAGGTGGTCATCTTGTTTCCCTTCGTGCCATGCCAAACGGTGCCTTTGCCAAACGCATGAATCTACCAAAATGGAAACAGATTATTCTTGGCTTAGCAGGTCGCAAATTTGATAAGATGGCTGACAAATACGGCGTCCACTACCATTTTATCTTTGTAGAAAGCAATGGCGCTCAATTACAAGAGGTAGCTGACCTCTTTAGTAAATTAGAAATCAAACCCTCTATCGATACAGTCTTCTATCCATTTGAAGAGGTAAATATCGCCTTAGACAAGGTCGCTAATGGTCGCTCACGTGGAAAAACAGTTCTCAGCTTTAAGAAATAAAAAGGAAAACACAATGTCATATATTACTACAAAAAATCAATACATCACTGTCCAAGGAAATCAAATTGCCTATCGCGAACTTAGTAAAGGCAAATCAAAACTACCTCTTCTGATGCTGGTTCATTTGGCAGCAACTCTCGATAACTGGGATCCTAAACTCTTAGACCTGATTACTGAAAAGCACCATGTCATTGTAGTCGATCTTCCTGGAGTAGGAGCCAGTCAAGGCAAAGTTGCTCCGACTATTCCTGGAATGGCTGAGCAGACAATTGACTTTATAAAAGCGCTTGGTTACGATAAAATCAATCTTCTTGGCCTTTCTATGGGAGGTATGATTGCCCAAGAAATCATCCGAATAAATCCTAATCTAGTCAATCGTTTGATTTTGGCTGGAACAGGACCTCGAGGTGGAAAAGAGGTCGATAGGATCACAGGGAAAACCTTTAGTTTTATGTTTAAAGCGGGACTCGAGCGCATCGATCCTAAACGCTATATCTTCTATAATCATGATGAACAAGGGAAAATTGAAGCTTTGAAAGTCCTCGGACGAATGGGGATGAGAACAAAGGAATTTGCGGATAAAGACATGAACCTATCAGGATTCCTAACTCAACTCAAAGCTATTAAACGTTGGGGGAAAGAGCCTCAAGACGACCTAAAATTTATCACCCAAGCAACCTTAATCGTCAACGGGGATAAGGATATGCAGGTTCCGACGGAAAATTCTTACGATATGCATGAGAAAATAAAAGATAGCAAGCTGATTATCTATCCAAATGCTGGTCACGGTTCGATCTTCCAATATGCAGACGAATTTTCAACAGAACTAATAGCTTTCTTAGAGGACTAATATGGTCAAAACAATTCTGATTACAGGTGCTACTGACGGTATCGGTAAACATTTAGCAAAGAAATTCGCCAGCCAAGGCCATCATATCATCCTCCATGGTCGAAATCCTCAGAAACTTGAGCTGGCACTTCAAGAGGTTCGCGCAATTTCCTTGAGAGGCCGAGTTTCTAGCTACTTGGCAGATTTTTCTAAATTAGATGATATTTATCGATTTGTAGAGGACATCAAGCGAGACTTTCAAAGTATTGATGTCTTGTTTAACAATGCAGGCCTGTATGCTGGAAAAGAACGAAAAGCGAGTGCTGAAAATGTCGAGTTAACCTTTATGTTATCTGTTCTGGCTCCCTATATTTTAACAACTGAGCTAAGTCCCTTGTTAGAAAAAGCAGCTGACGGCCGTGTCATTAATACTTCTTCCTATATGCATCATTTTGCCAAGGTCAAGGATTTAGACTTTGGATTTGAGAACAACTATAATCCCGGATTGGCCTATAATAATTCCAAACTTTACACTATTTGGATGACACGCTACCTGGCAAGAGACTTCTTTTTAAGAGGTTCAAGCATCACCATCAATGCCTACCATCCAGGCTTGATTTCAACCAACTTAGGGAATGATTCCAGTGATGAAAAGACGAAAAAGTCTCTCTTCGGACGCTTGATGAAGTCATTTCCCAAAAATCTAGACGAGGGAATTGAGACAGGTTACTATCTTACATTGTCAGAAGAAATCACTGGTCTGACTGGCTACTATTTTGATGAGAAGAAAGTGAAATCTGTATCTGAAAAAGGCTATACTTTTGAGAAAGCTCAAGATTTAATCACTTACTGTAACGATAAAATTGAGTTATTTAAACAGAAATATGCTCTGCTTAATTAGAAAAAAGTTCTCTTTCCATTTTACTAGAAAGAGAACTTTTTCTTTAGGAGAAATAACTTAATTTTTAATCAATTCGTGATAGCTCAGCTGGCGCTGTTAAGTAATAAGTTGCAGTCAAGCTTGCTTCGCCTTGATTGACAAAAATCTCGATGGAATTTTTATCTAGAACAACTTCCAATTCTTTAGCTTCAATATCCACATACCGTCGACTAGTGTCCTGCTCTTCTTCACCTAGAATTTTTTGAACAAGATGGCTACGATCAATGTAAACTTGCTGCGCATTACTGTCATAACCAAATTCAAGATAATCTGTATCATTTCCTAAGTGGTAATGACAATCTTTATCTATTTGGATTTGATATTGGCCTTTTTTAACAGGGAATTGTCTTAGTTTGCCATCTTCCAATCTTAGAATTCTAGGTAAAGTCATGGCACATGCCCATTTGTGTTCTTGGTCATGGGTTGGAAGGGTACGCCCCCATGTCTGCATCCAAGCAATCAGGATACGACGATTTTGATCGTCCAACAATGTTTGAGGCGCATAGAAGTCTTGGCCATGATCAATTTCTTGAACTGATTCTGGGATAAAGCGTTTTTCTCCCCAATCTACCTTACCCGTGAACAAAACCGATGAGTTGATGTTATGATATGAGTCTCCTTCACGCTGATAACGCATGGGTGACATAATAAGGCAATCTTTCCCATCTAACTCAAAGTAATCTGGGCATTCCCACATAAAGCCTTGGTGTTCTACCCCTTTTAAAAAGATGGATTCGAACCGCCATTCTACTAGGTTATCGGACCCTAGTAGAACGATACAGCCCACATTATCCTTGTGTTTGGCAGCTACTACGGAGTAATAGCGTCCATCTTTTTCAAAGAGTTTTGGATCACGGAAATCAGCTGCAATTAACTCATCTGGCAAGTCTGCTCCAGTTGCAACTGGATTTTGTTCAATCTTTTCAAAGTGAATCCCGTCATCTGAAAATGCCATATTTTGCACTTGACGAATACCTGTTTCTTCTTCGATATGCCCAGTATACATGAGCCAGAGGCGATCATCCTTGACAATGGCAGAGCCTGAGAAGCAACCATTTCGGTCATAATCTTGGTCAGGAGCAAGTGCCACCGGCAAGTGCTCCCAAGTCACCAAGTCCTCACTTTTAGCATGACCCCAGTGCATAGGTCCCCAAACACTATCATAAGGATAGAATTGATAAAAGAGATGGTATTCTCCACGAAAATAGACAAATCCATTTGGATCATTGATCCAGCCAATCTCAGCTGAAAAATGTTCTTCAGGCTTATATTGAGTATTTACAAGATGTTTATTTTCTGCTATAAAACGATTGGCTTTTTCTACTGTAAATGTTTTATTTATCATAAGTATATCCTATTTTATTCCAGTTCCGGAACCACCCAGACCTTGAACAATATATTTCTGAGCGACTACATAGACCAAAATCAACGGAATCGTTGAAATAGTTAATACAGCCATTACCTGATTGATATAAACTGGTTGAGTTGTATTAATAGTTGTAATTGCAACCTGCATTGAAAATTTAGAAGAATCTGTCAAAACCATCAATGGCCAAATATAATCATTCCAGCTTGAAATAAATGATAAAACACCAACTGTAGCAACTGCAGGTTTAGACATTGGAAGCATAATTCTAAAGAAAATTCTAACGATACTTGCTCCGTCCATCTTTGCAGACTCAAGAATCTCTTCTGGAATTGCAATAAAGAAATTCCTAAATAAGTAAATATTAAATACACTCGCCAATCCTGGAATAATAACTGCAAGACGATTATTGACCAAACCTAAGGAATTGATAATGGTAAATTGTGGAATTAACACAGTTTCTACTGGAATAATAAGTAAAGCAAGTAAGAAACCAAATAAAATTTTCTTACCTGAAAAATTTACTTTTGCAAAAGCGAAACCGGCCAGTGCATTGACAATAATAGAACCAATAGCAAACGTTCCAGCATAAAAAATGCTGTTCCCTAGATATGTAAAAATACTAAAGCGCTCAAATACTTCCTGATAAGGTTTAAACCAATCAGCGGGATTTAAACTTGGTAAGAAGGCTTGCCAACTAGTCAAATTTTTATAAACATCCGCTTCTGGCTTCATAGCTGAAACTACCATCCAAACCATAGGAAAAAGGAAGAGTCCTGCCAATAAAGTTAACAGAATATATTCTAAGATTGTTGTTGGTTTAAATCGTTTCATCTTAGTCATCCTCCTTCAGAACGCGACGTTGTACTAAGCTAATCATACCAATTAACGTTGTAAATACTAAAGCGATTGAGCTAGAATATCCTACAAGACGATCAGTAAAACCTTGTTGATAAATATAGTACACCATAGTAATTGTTGAGTTTAATGGCCCACCTTGCGTCATAACCATTGGTTGTACAATCAGCTTAAAAGCAGAAATTAAAGTTGTTAACAATACAAACAGTGCTGTTGGTTTTAGTAGGGGCATCGTGATATAACGAAACTGAGCCCATTTTGAGAATCCATCCAATTCAGCAGCTTCATATACATCTTGTGGAATATTCTGCATTCCTCCTAAAAATAAAAGCATCTGATAACCTGCACCCTGCCAAGCAGAAACAAAAACAATTGCATACATAGCTTGTTTAGGACTAGTCAAGAAAGGTTGAGAAGCAATACCTACCTTATTTAAAATAGCATTTAATAAGCCACTATTTGGATTTAAAAGATAAAGCCAAAGAATAGAAATAACTACCAAGGACATGACAACTGGAGCAAAAAAAGCCACTTTAAAAAACATATTCCCTTTGCGCTTTTTATTAACAATCAAAGCCATTCCTAAGGCTGCTCCCAATTGAACTGGAATAATCCAAACAACAAATTTCAACGTATTCAAGAAGCTCTTTAAGAAAATCGGATCCTTTATTAATCGAATAAAATTTTCAAGTCCAACAAATTTTCTTTCATCTGGTGTCAACAAATAATAATCTGTAAAAGCGTAATAAATGACCATTCCAACTGGAATTACTAAAAAGATACCTAATAAAATTAAAGCTGGAGCTAAAAAACTATAACCTAGTATGTTATCCTTTATTTTTTCACGTCTTTTTGTATCCACAACAGTTTCTTTACTCATATCCATCTCCTTTAATCATATATATCAAACTAGGCTATTAACAAGAAAGGGGAAGGTAGTTCCAAATATTTTCCTTCCTCCTTCCTTTTTACAGATTATTTGAGTGACTGATCAATAGCAGTTTGCATTTCTTTTGTACGAGTATCCAAGACTTTTTGCACATTTGGATTTTCTTCATAATAGCTAATATCTTGCATTGCTTGTTGAAAAGCTCGAGAAACCTGAGGATATGCTACGACAACTGGGCGAGCATGAGCTGTTTTTGAATTTTGTTCCATCAAGAAACGCATTGGTTCGGTCACTTTATCTTTGATATTTTCAATTGTAGATTTACGAATCGGAAGGACCGAATTCCCCAAGCTAATAATTTCACTTGATTCTGTATTTGTAGCAAATTTAACAAATTCAGATGCTGCCTCTTTTTTATCAGATTTTGTCGTAACAGCTAATTGCCAACTACCTGAAGGGGATACTAATTTTTTCGTCTTACTAGATACTGGGTAAGGAAGGATACCAAAATCAATATCTTTGTAGTTTGTATTCATGTCAGCAATCGTCCAAGAACCACTCAAAAGCATTGGATACTCTCCTGTTTCAAAACCTTTTTCGACTGGACTAACAGTTGTGTAACCTTCTTTTACAAGATTTTGAATGAATTGAACTGCTTCTACACTCTCTTTTGAGTTGAAGTATCCTTCTGCCTTTGTTCCATCTTCGTTTACGACAGAACCATTATTTGACCAAATCAACGGCATATAAGCATATGGTAACATTTCATCGTTTGAATTAATACGAAAATCAATTGCCGGTTTGTTATAATGATCTTTCAATTTTTTAGCAATCGTATTAAATTCATCCCATGTCCATGGTTTTTCTAGCGTTGGAAGCTCTGATTCCGCAATTCCGGCCTCTTTGAACATTTTTTTGTTGTAATAAACACCAACATTCGATTCAGAAAATCCAAATGCATAGAATTTGCCATCATAAGTTCCTTGTTGTTTAATACTGTCCAAAACATCATCCATATTATTATCTTTTAGATAATCATCTAGCGGAGTAATCACTTTAGATTTTGCATAAGCTGCCGTATTTGGTCCATCAAGGGTAATAACATCTGGAAGACTATTAGTCGTGATAGCAGCATTAACCTTGTCTTCATATCCTCCACCACTACCACTACGAGGAATATACTCAGTTACAACCTTGTACTTACTTTTTCCTGATTGATTAAAGTTATCAACAACTTTTTGCCAAGCTTTTCCTTCATTGGTTTCGTCAGAGAATTGTACCCAGACTTTAATATCATTTGAAGAACTCGCTTGTTTTGAGTTAGTTCCTCCACTACAACCTGCAAGTATAGCTAACGATAGCCCCGCAACAACAGATAACATTGTACCTTTACGCATATTTTTCCTCCTTTTTGAAACGTTTCATTTTTCATTTATTTTTAAACAAGTTTTTCAACTTGTTTTTGAAACGTTTCATTTATAGTTTATATTATAACAGCGCTTTCATTTTTTGTCAAGTGCTGTTTAAATTTTTTTTGTTGTTTTATCTCCCCAAAAATATGTGGGAATTACGATTCGTTTTTCTAGAATCTCTTCTCGCTTAATCATTTTCAGTATCATTGCAACAGATTCTTTTGCCATCATACCAATATCTTGAACTATTGTAGACACTAGATAAGATTGATCGACAGAAGTTTTTAAACCATCAAACCCAATTATCTGGTAATCATCAGGTGCTATTTTCCCCAGTTCTTTCATAACACTAATAACTCTCAGAGCCATCATATCATTTATTGTAAATATACCATCAATTTCTTTATGAGATTGCAAAAAAATTCTTATCTGATCTTCAGGATTTATTAAAGGTTCTTTCATTTCAAAATTATAGACATCTACTCCTAATTCCTTAGCTTTTTCTCTGAATCCTTTACTTCTGAGTATAGTCTCATTCTCATACATATTAATTGAACCAATAAAAGCAAGGTGCTTATTATCCCTTCTAACCAGTTCCTCTGCTGCAGTTTGTCCTCCTTTGTAATTTGCTGAAGTAACATAGCATACATTTTCCGAAAAATGTCTATCTATACTTACAAACGGTAAATCAGATAAAATATATTTGTCAATATCAGAATATGTAATACCAATAATTCCATCCACTTTATTTTGTTTCAACATTTCGATATATTCGATTTCATTTTGTGAATCACTATCAGCGTTACAAATAAATAATTTATAATTATATTTTAATAACTCTTTCTCAACATGATAGGCAAACTCCGAGAAAAATGGATGCCATATGCTCGGAATAATCAAAGCGATAGTTTCTGTTCTATTCTTTTTCATACCTCGAGCATAATTATCAGGGATATAGTCTAATGTTTTTATAGCCCTTTGAACTTTCCTTAAAGTTACTTCTTTAATGCCTTTTTCTTTATTAATCACACGTGAAACTGTTCCAACACTAACTCCTGCTTCTAAAGCAACATCTTTCATGGTAATTGATTTTTTTCGTTCTACCATATTATCACCTCCTTTCAATATATAGTATCATGCAAACGTTTTTTTGGCAACTATTTCTCAATCATTTTTGGCCAGATCATTTATCCCATCATTAATAAAATCACTCCAATTAGCTTTTGAAAATACTTCAATTTTCATGTGTAAACATCTACATAAAACAGGAAAAACCTTGGAATCAAGGCTTTTTCGTATCTTCTACAAAAAAAGCAAGAGTTTTAGAAGGCTATGAATTTAGATGTACATTTTGCTTAAATGATTGAAGGTCTTTTCTTAATAAAAACACCCCAAAAATTAGATTTTTTCTGTCTAACTTTTGAGGTACAGTTCAAAACGCGAAATAGCATTTTTTATTTTAGGTTACTAATCTAATCGAATAAACATCATGGCATTTAACAAAGATATGAGTGAGACCGTGTTTATATTATTTGAATAGATCAGTCTCTTATTTTCAATCGGAGGAATAATAAAATTAGAAATGATGATATCATAAGGCGATTCTTCTAAAGATTCCTTTGATAATTCTAATTCAGTCCAAACTTCAAGTTCAAAATTGTTGCTGCAATAATAAGAAAGTGTCTCTGCAACGGATTTTGCATGATACTGATCAAAATTACTCATAACCAGAACCTTCAGCTTTGGCTGATTTTGTAGTAGATTAAGCACCAAATGTTTGGTATGAGTGATGAAGGTATAAGATAGATGATTTACCATCATTGAACTAGAACAAACTTCAAGAGTCTCTAAATAATGAGAAAGCTCTTTTTTTACATCTAAAACAAATTTAGGAAAAATATTTTGAAAGTTCCTGATTGTATTCCCTTTTTGATCAAATAAAATAAACTCAGTGGACAACTCTTGACGATACAGATGTGCGGTATTATGCAGATGCCAAATCAGATTATCCTTATTCTCAATCTCAATCTGATACTTGACTGAAATCTGATCAATAAAATCACTCAATAGATGGTAAGATTTTTCAACATAGCTATCCTTTTTTATACATTTCATAAAGAGGCTTTCATCTATGAAAAACATTTTTTGAAAGTAAGACACAAATAATTGGCAAACAACTTCTTCATCTAAAGAGATATTGTATTCTAATTCAAAATTCTTAGCAACACCTTCTATTCCTTCTGCCTGCATTAAAAAATCCAAACTTTGATCGTTAAAAGAGTCTTTCTCTACTTCCATGAAATGACCAAACTTTATTCTATATAGGTTCGTAACTAGGAGCAATTTTAGCATTCTATGAGTTGACAAATTCATTGGAAAGCTTGTTTCCTTATAAACCAATTCTAGCAATTGAGACAAGGGCTCTGACGAAAAATTTTCAAATGGCCATTCTAGGAAATAATATTTTTCTGAAAAATATTGTGCAAAAAAGTAACGAATGTCTCTCTCATTTCCAATGATTTGTACAGGAGCCAGACTGATTTCAAATTGAAATTGCTTTTTAATCACTTTATTGATTTGGCTAATAATACGATAGAGCGAAGATAAACTGATATAAAATTCTTTACAAATACTTTCAGCTTGACAACCTTCATTAAAAAAGATAAATTCTAAAATCGAAAAATGAGTTGAATGCTTAAAGAAATGATGGTAAACCATTTCAATATCACTATCATCGGTATTAATAATGCGTATACCATTAGTAGAAGAATGAAAAATCAAGTCAGGAAAAGCAGATTTAACATTAGATAGATCATCTTTGACTGCACGTTCTGTACAATTTAGTAACTCTGCTAGTTCAGAATGATGAAACCATCGTTTATGTTCAAATAATAATTCTAATAATTCTAATTGCCTATGACTTTTTTAGATAATAAATCTCTCATGAATGTCTTTCTCTCTTTATGAATTATCGGATTAAACCTCTTGCAATTATACCACAAAGAATAGGTATAGCATGATATAACGACTTTTCCTAAAATCTTTTATTTCGTATAATAACACTACGGGAGCAATATATAAACAATTTTCTTATTTTACCGTCTATTGAGGGCGTAAATACAGAATCAAATTCAAGTCGAAAGATTATATTTTTAATTTTAAAAATTATATAATAACCAAAATAATTGATTTTTTTATATTAAAATTATATAATAAGCAAAATAATTGATTATTTTATATTAAAATTATATAATAGCGATAATCAAAGGAATTGATTTATTTTTTGATATTAAAATAAAAAAGGAGGGTAAGCAATATTGTGGTCAATCATTGCTGGAGGTCTTATTGTACTTGTAGCAGGTAGAATCACTAAAAAAGGTAGTTCTATGGGAATCGTCGCAAATGTATTCGCTGGTTTAGTCGGGTCATCTGTAGGACAATCCCTCTTAGGTAGTTGGGGCCCATCCATCGCTGGAATGGCTTTGATTCCATCTATTGCAGGAACAGCAATTGTTGTTACTGTAGTATCATTCTTTACAGGTAGAAAGTAAACTTTTCGCCAGTAAAGTTAGCAAACTATTTTTAAATCAATGACGAGAAAAATAGTTTAAATGTTAAATCGAAAGGATTGTATATGTCAAAAGCAAAGAAAATATGTTTCATTATTTTCTGTATTTTAATCTTGACAATTTTCCTTCCTGTTTTGATAGATTATCATCAAGTTAGTGATCTAGGCATTCAGCTATTTAGCTGGAGACAGAATCATTTCGTTGAATTCTATCTCTCTAGATATATATTCTGGGGGATAGTGGCTCTATCAACTTTAGTTTTGTTATCGATGTTAGTTGTGTTGTTTTATCCTAAACGTTATTTGGAAATTCAACTTGAAACTAAAAATGATACATTAAAATTAAAGAATTCTGCAATCGAAGGTTTTGTTAGAAGTTTGGTAAGTGATCATGGATTGATCAAGAACCCAACTGTTCATGTAAATTTACGAAAAAATAAATGTTTCGTTCATGTAGAAGGTAAAATTCTTCCTTCGGACAACATCGCTGACAGATGCCAACTAATTCAAAATGAAATAACTAATGGATTGAAGCAGTTTTTTGGTATTGAGCGTCAGGTTAAACTAGAAGTTCTAGTAAAAGACTACCAGCCTAAACCAAAACCTCAAAACAAAAAGACTGTTAGTCGTGTGAAGTAAGGAAGTAAAAAATGGAATGGCTTAAACAATATCGATATCCAATTATCGCTGGTCTCATAGGCGTATTTCTCGCTTGTTTGATTATCTCCTTTGGCTTCTTCAAAACAATATTTGTATTGATTTTAGGAGCACTGGGAGTTGCAGCTGGATTATATATCGAAAAAAACTATATAGATAGATAAATACATAAATAAATAAATAAATAAATAAAAATTACTAATTTAATCAAAGGAGTTTCATATGTCAAACGAAAAAAACATTAACACTAACGTAGAAAAGAAAGATGCTACTGCTGTAGCTCACGAAATCAAAGGGGAACTTACTTACGAAGATAAAGTTATCCAAAAAATCATTGGTCTGTCACTAGAAAACGTTTCAGGTCTTTTGGGAATCGACGGTGGTTTCTTCTCAAATCTTAAAGAAAAAATCATTAACAGCGATGACGTAACAAGTGGTGTTAACGTAGAAGTTGGTAAAACACAAGTTGCAGTTGACTTAAACGTTATTGTTGAGTACCAAAAAAATGTTCCAGCTTTATATTCAGAAATCAGAGAAATCGTATCTTCAGAAGTTGCTAAAATGACTGACTTGGAAGTTGTTGAAATCAACGTAAACGTTGTCGACATCAAAACTAAAGAACAACATGAAGCAGACTCAGTAAGCCTTCAAGATCGCGTATCTGACGTTGCTGAATCAACAGGAGAATTCGCTTCAGAACAATTCGAAAAAGCTAAAGCTGGTCTTGGATCTGGTTTCTCAACTGTTCAAGAAAAAGTTAGCGAAGGTGTAGAAGCTGTTAAAGGTGCAACAACTGGTGTAGTATCTCACGAAAAAACTCGTGTAAACTAAGATAAAATAAATATAACAGGAGAAATTATCATGTCAGTAGAAGAAAAATTAAATCAGGCTAAAGGTTCTATTAAAGAAGGTGTTGGAAAAGCCATCGGTGATGAAAAAATGGAAAAAGAAGGAGCAGCTGAAAAAGTTGTTTCTAAAGTAAAAGAAGTTGCTGAAGATGCCAAAGACGCTGTAGAAGGTGCTATCGAAGGTGTTAAAAACATGTTGAGTGGCGACAATAAATAAGGCTAAAAGTTACTTTATCTTTTTAGTAACATTAGTCAAAAGAGTCTGAGTTAAGATGATTCTCAGAAAATAAAAAGCTAGAGATTTCCAATTGCGGAACTCTAGCTTTTTAATTTTGCCTCTTTCTCTTATTATATTTCAGAAGGTTGTTGACCATGAGTACAAATCCCATGTCAATTCTCACTTTACGCTTACCTCTCAGATGACATCTCTTATAACCAAGCAAACCTTTATCTGCCCAAAGACAGATTTCATATCAATCTTACGTTTAGCGAAAATTTGTCTACCCTTGAAAGATAAAAGTGCCTGATATTCTTTAGTTTTTAAACACCGGTAACGTTCATTCACATACAGTCCCTTTTGAGGGGCTGATTCAGGTTCATAATCGCAGTCAACATTGATTTCAAGGATATTTGCTTTCTATCTCCCCTTTTTCATGATGTATTTTCGTATAGGTGTTTCAACCATCTGAACGATTTCAAATCCTTCTTTTCGGTAAAGATTCTGAGCTCTTTGATTTGCCTCGTAGACGTTTAGAGAAATACTATCTATGTCTTCATTCTCAAAGGCCAAACTAACAAATTTCCTCAAAGCCTGGCTACCTAAGCCCTGCCCTTGTTTCTGGGGATTGATTAAGAAGCGTCCGATATGAAGATTACTGTCTTCTAGCCTGATTTTCTGGATAAGCCCGACAAACTCTGGTCCATCAAAGATAGAAAAGATTCCTTCCAAATCTTGCAAGACTTGAATTGTCAAGGGAAAAGGAATCATTGTTCCCATCCATTGTTCTTGAAAGGATTTGCCAAGAGAGTTGGACCATTGGCATACGAATTGAGCGTTTTCTGTGCTCACCTTTTCTTCAAAACGAATTGTCATCTTGACCTCACCATCTTATCTATGTTTCTCCATTATACTACTTCTCCCAATTTTTACGAATAGATAAGTATGATTAATTTTTATTTTTTTCTTGTCGGGAGCATTCTCGCTTCCTTTCTTGGTTTAGTCATTGACCGTTTTCCTGAGCAATCCATTATCAGTCCAGCCAGTCACTGCGATTCTTGTCAGATTCGCTTGCGTCCCTTAGATTTGATTCCTATTCTCTCGCAGGTGCTCAATCGCTTTCGCTGTCGCTACTGCAAGGCTCCTTATCCAGTCTGGTATGTCCTCTTTGAACTAGGCTTAGGACTTATCTTTCTGCTTTACTCTTGGGAATTGCTTCCCTTGGGGCAAGTCATCCTAATCACTGCGGGTTTGACCTTGGGGATCTACGACTTGCGCCATCAGGAATACCCCTTACTGGTCTGGATTGTCTTTCATCTACTCCTAATGGTCTGCTCTGGTTGGAATCTAGTCATGGTCTTCTTCCTTGTCCTTGGAATTTTGGCGCATTTTATCGATATCCGCATGGGGGCAGGGGATTTCCTCTTTCTGGCTTCTTGTGCTCTCGTCTTTAGCGTAACCGAATTATTGATCTTGATTCAGTTCGCTTCTGCTACAGGGATTCTTGCCTTTCTCCTACAAAAGAAAAAGGAAAGACTTCCTTTCGTGCCTTTCCTCTTACTTGCTGCTTGTGTGATTATTTTTGGTAAGCTACTGCTTGTTTGATAAAGTCCTCAATCGGCTCTCCTTGGTGGAGGGCTTTTACAATTTTCGAACCAACGATAACACCATCTGACACCGCATTGAAGCGTTCAACATCAGCTTGACTAGATACGCCAAATCCTGTCAATACTGGGATGTCGGCCACTTGATGCAATTGTGCCAAGTGCTTGTCCAAGTCTGCGCGATAATTGCCAGATTTCCCTGTCACTCCATTGATAGCAACGGCATAGACAAAGCCTTCTGCCCCTTTAATCAACTCTTTCTGGCGCTCAATCCCTGTGGTCAAGCTTACTAAAGGAATCAAGGCGATGTCTGTGTCTGCCAGAAATGGTTCTACAAAGTTGGCATGCTCATGAGGCAGGTCTGGGATAATCAAGCCCTTAACCGCTGTATCTGCCAAATCTTTGACAAAATTCTCCACACCGTACTGAAAGAGGGGATTAAAGTAGGTCATGATGACAAGTGGTACTTCTGTTTCAATGGTTTTCAAGGTTTCAACCAAAGCTTGTGTCGAAGTACCATGAGCTAGACTGCGCAAGCCAGCTTCTTCGATAACAGGTCCGTCTGCAACTGGATCTGAAAAGGGAATGCCCACTTCAATGGCAGAGACACCCAAATCTTCTAAAAAGTGGATTGTTTCTCCGAGTCCATCCAAACCTTTCTCATGGTCTCCAGCCATGATATAGGGAACAAAAATTCCTTTCCCAGCTGCTTTAATAGCGTTCAATTTTTCTGTTAATGTCTTAGGCATGATCTTCTCCCTTCTTTGCTGCGTCTGCTTCCAAGCGATTTTTAACTTGAACCACATCCTTGTCTCCACGACCTGATAGACAAACAATCATGGATTTGTCTGGTCCCAGTTCTTTGGCCAATTTCACCGCAAAGGCGATAGCATGACTAGATTCTAAGGCTGGGATAATTCCTTCCACACGAGACAAGAGTTGGAATCCTTCCAAGGCTTCTTCGTCAGTCACAGGAACATAGCTGGCACGTTTAATATCGTGGTAGTGAGAATGTTCTGGACCGATACCAGGATAGTCCAAACCTGCTGAGATAGAGAAGGCTTCAAGAATTTGACCATGGGCATCTTGGAGCACATCCATAAGGGAACCGTGAAGAACACCTGGACGACCCTTGGTCAAGGTTGCTGCGTGGTGCTCTGTATCCACACCAAGTCCTGCTGCTTCAGCTCCATACATAGCTACAGACTCATCTTCCACAAATGGATGGAAGAGACCGATGGCATTAGAACCACCACCAACACAGGCTACTAGGGCATCTGGCAAATCTTGACCTGTCAAGTCGCGGTACTGTTGTTTAGCTTCTCGACCGATGACACTTTGGAAGTCACGAACGATTTCTGGGAAAGGATGAGGCCCCAAGGCAGAACCTAGGATATAGTGAGTATCATCGATATTGGCCACCCATGAACGAAGGGCTGCATTGACCGCATCCTTGAGCACGCGCGAACCATCTGTCACTGACTCAACCTTTGCTCCCAAAAGCTCCATACGGAACACATTAAGGGCTTGGCGTTTAACATCCTCTTCACCCATATAGATAGTACATTCCATGTTAAAGAGGGCTGCAGCTGTTGCAGTTGCCACACCGTGCTGACCAGCACCTGTTTCTGCGATAATTTTCTTTTTACCCATGCGTTTGGCAAGCAAAACTTGTCCCAAGGCATTGTTAATCTTGTGGGCTCCTGTATGGTTAAGGTCTTCCCGTTTGAGATAAATCTTGGCTCCGCCAATATGCTGGGTCAAATTTTTTGCATAGTAAAGAGGAGTTTCACGTCCCACGTACTGACGCAAGAGTTGGTTTAATTCCTCTTGGAAACTTGGATCTGCCTGACTTTCACGGTAGGCCTTCTCCAACTCCAAAACTGCTGTCATCAATGTTTCTGGGACGAAACGTCCTCCGAATTTTCCGTAAAATCCATCTTTATTTGGTTCCTGATATGCCATGCTTTACCCTCTCTATAAATCTTCTAATCTTTTCATGATCTTTTTGTCCATCTGTCTCCACTCCGCTCGATACATCTACTGCATAGGGAGTAAAGTGTTGAATTGCTTGTACTACATTGTCTTCCTTAAGCCCACCTGCGATAAAGAAGGGCTGAGCGAGTCCAGTCGTATCCAGTTGAGCCCAGTCAAAGGTCTGTCCACTCCCAGCCACAGGAGCATCAAAGAGTAGATAGTCTGCCTGAGAATTGGGCACATGACCCTCTCCATCTACCTGCACAGCCTGAATGCTAGCACAAGGCAAATCCTCAAACACATCATCCGCCACCTGACCGTGAACTTGAACCAAGTCCAAGCTAACTTTATCAATGACTTCTAGCAGTTCTGCCCGACTTGGTGAAACAAATACCCCAACCTTTTTTACATCTGCAGGAATGATTTCAGCTAACTCGGAAGCCTGATCCAAGGTCACTTGTCTTTTACTAGGTGCAAAGACAAAACCGATGTAGTCCGCTCCTGCTGAAACGGCTGTTTCCACCGCTTCCTTGGTCGATAATCCGCAAATTTTAACCTTTGTCAATCTGCAACTCCTTGATTCTCTGGGCTACATCTTCTGCCTGCATGAGAGCTGTCCCTACTAAAATGCCGTTAAAGTATGGTGCTACTCGCTCTGCATCCTGCCCTGTGAAAATAGCCGATTCAGAAATATACAAGCAATCTTCTTTGAAGTGTTTTGCCAAGTCTACACTGGTCTGCAAGTCAACTTCAAAGGTGGTCAAGTTTCGGTTATTGACCCCAATAATCTGAGCCCCAAGTCTGTGAGCTACTTCTAGTTCAGCTAGATTGTGGGTTTCCACCAAGACTTCCAGACCAAGCTCTGTCGCGTAGTCGTAAAGTTCCTTGAGGCGTTCTTCTGACAAGGCAGCCACAATGAGCAAGATGACTGTCGCACCTGCATTGCGAGCTCGGATGATTTGTTTTTCATCGATGATAAAGTCCTTGTTGAGCGTTGGAATCTGTACCTGACTGGAAATCTCCCGTAGATAATCCAAATGACCTTTAAAGAAAGCCTCATCTGTCAAAACCGAAATCATCACTGCTCCGTTCGCTTCATAAGTCTGGGCCTGTTGCAAAATATCCACATTGAGATTGATATCTCCCAGACTAGGGCTAGCTTTCTTAACTTCAGCAATTACCTGCAAGCGGTCTTGATGATTCTTCAAAAAGTCAGCCAAGCGATAGGTCTGGCGCAGGGGCTGGATTTGCTCCATCTCCATTTGCTCGACCTCACGCGCCTTCTGCTCCAAGATTCGTGCTAAAAATTCCTGACTCATTTTTGGTACTCCTGTAACAGTCTGAGTTTTTCAAGGGCCTTGCCACTAGCAATCACTTGACGTGCCAAGGCAACTCCTTCCTTAATGCTAGCTACCTTACCATTAGCATAGAAACCAAGACCTGCATTTAAAACTGTAGTTTCCAAGAATGGACTTGGTTCGTTTTTAAGAACGCTGAGCAAAATTTCTGCATTTTCCTGAGCATTGCCTCCACGAATATCTTCGATAGCATAGCCTTCCATTCCCAAATCCTCTGGAGTAAAGCTTGACAAGGTGATTTCGCCATTTTCAAGAAGAGCAATCTTGGTTGTTCCGTTCAAACCAGCTTCATCCAGTCCTTCTGGCCCAGCAACCACGATGGCACGTTTGCGACCCATATTTTTCAAAACCTGAGCTGTACTTTCTAGAAGTTCTGGACGACTAATTCCAAGAAGCTGTGTTTCCAAGGCCATTGGGTGAATCAGGGGACCAGTCAAGTTCATAATGGTTGGAATTCCCAATTCCAAACGAGCTGGCATGATGTATTTCATTGCTGGGTGCATATTTTTAGCAAAGAGAAAGACGATTCCAGTTTTATCAAAGACCTTACCTAGTTCAGCTGGTTTGAGATCTAGGTTGATACCCAAGGCTTCGAGGACATCTGCAGAACCAGATTTAGAAGAAATCGAGCGGTTACCGTGTTTGGCCATGTGAACACCGCCACCAGCCAAGACAAAGGCTGCAGTTGTGGAAATGTTAAAGCTGAAGGATTTGTCTCCACCTGTACCACAGTTGTCCATGGCATCATGAATTTCAGTTGGAATGTGTTGGGCATGGCCTCTCATGACTTGAGCAATGGCTGTGCGCTCTTCAGGTGTTTCCCCCTTCATCTTAAGAGCCAAAAGGAGAGAAGCAATCTGCGCCTCCGTTACACGGCCAGTTACGATACGCTCAATGACATCCGTCATTTCCACACCTGATAAATTTTCAAATTTTGCTAGTTTTTCAATAATCTCTTTCATCCTAGTTTCCTCACTTTACAACCTTCTCGATAAAATTCCGAATAGAAGACAAGCCATCTGGCGTTCCAATGCTCTCTGGATGGTACTGGAAGCCATAAATCGGTAGATTTTTATGTTGAATTCCCATGATGGCTTGGTCATCAGTCGAACGAGCTGTCACTTCAAAGTCTTCTGGCATTTCTTCAATCAAAATACTGTGGTAACGCATGACTGCACGGCCATCCTCGATACCTTGATACAGAACAGATGGCGCTTCAAAGTTGATATTGCTCTGTTTCCCATGCATGACTTTGGGAGCCAAGCCTAGCTTACCGCCAAAGACTTCTGCGATAGCTTGGTGGCCCAAACAAATCCCAAGAATCGGCTTCTTGCCAGCAAAATCACGAATCATGTCTTCCATCTTTCCAGCATCAACTGGCCAACCAGGACCGGGCGAAAAGACCAGACCATCTGCTTTTCCAGCTTCTTCATACAGCCTGGGATCATCATTTCTCAAGACCTGAACTTCTGCAAAATTCCCAATGTATTGGGCCAAGTTATAAGTAAAAGAATCATAGTTGTCAATTAATAAAATCATGGTCTTAGTTCTCCAATTCTAGTCATAGATTTTGCTTTGTTAATGGTTTCTTGGTATTCGTTTTGGGCAATGGAGTCGTAGACAATCCCTGCCCCAGCCTGCACATAAGCTGTTTGATTTTTGAGAATCATCGTTCGGATGGCAATGGCGAAATCCATATCACCCGTCGCAGACAAGTAGCCGATTGCTCCTGCGTATACGCCACGTTTTTCTGTTTCCTGTTCATAAATGCGTCTCATCGCTCGAATCTTTGGTGCTCCTGAAACGGTTCCAGCAGGAAGTGTTGCTTTCAAAGCATCCATGGCAGTGAGTTCTGGAAGCAAACGCCCCTTGACCACACTGGTCAAATGCATGACATAACGGAAAAGCTCCACTTCCATATACTTAGTGACTTGGACACTGGCCGTTTCAGAGATGCGACCAATATCATTACGTCCCAAGTCTACTAACATCCGATGCTCTGCTGTTTCCTTCTCATCCGAAAGCAGGTCTGTCGCCAAATCCTTATCTTCTTCATCCGTAGCGCCTCTTGGTCGTGTCCCTGCAATCGGATTGGTTGTCACGATGCCATTTTTGACAGAAACCAAACTTTCTGGACTAGCTCCGATGATTTGATAATCCCCAAAATCATAGAAATAAAGGTAATTAGAAGGATTAGTCACGCGGAGATTTCTGTAGAAGTCAAATGGATTTCCAGTAACTTCTGCTGAGAAGCGCTGACTGAGTACACATTGGAACATATCGCCATTACGAATCAAGTCACGAGCTGTTTCCACCATTTCCTCAAACTTCTGAGGAGCGATATGGGGTTTGAAGTCCAGTGGAGATAGATCCAAGTCTTCAAATTCATTTGGAGCAGGAATGCGTAATTCCTCAAGCACTTGGTTCAAGGCTTCTTCCAAGTCTTCTTGGCTACGCTCACTATAAAGAGCATCCTCTATGACATGGATTTTTTCCTTCTTGTGGTCAAAGACCATGTAACTCTCATAGACGAAGAAATGCATGTCTGGAGTTCCAATTGTATCTTCAGGAATTTGACCAATTTCTTCATAAAGCGAAATCATATCGTAGCCAACAAATCCAATGGCTCCCCCACCAAAAGGTAGGTCTGAATGGTGCTGGTTCTTATGAGTCACTTCATAAAGGAAATCCAAGGGATCCCGATCAATCACTTGACCATTTTGATAAAGAACTCCATTTTCAAACTTAATCTCAAAAACTGGATTATAGGCTAAGATAGAAAAACGAGCGGTTTCCTTGTCTCTCGGAATACTTTCTAAAATAACCTTGTGTTGCCCCTTTAGACGCATATAAGCCAAGATTGGTGATAAGACATCTCCATGAATGATTCGTTCCATTGTAATTTCCCTTTCGATTTTTTTCTTTGTAGACTTTTAGTCTTGATTTATGATTTTTTTCTATTTCCCTTAAATAGTGCGGACGGGAGCAACTTTCTTCGAAATTTCATCCCTAATTTTTGAGCCTTAGGTCTCAAAAATTCCGTTCTAGAGAAGCATCTTTGCTTCTCTAGAATACCACTATGGCGGGAAATATCTTTTAAAAGCTCACTTCGTTCGCAAATTTTTTGTAGCAGTCTGTTTAATGATTAAAAATAATTTAAAACTGAATAACTGGACCTATAATAAATATATAAAAATCCCCACGCAAAACAACTTGCGTGAGGACGAAATTCGCGGTGCCACCTCAATTATAGGATTTCTCCTATCTCTCATTCCTGTCTCAGATACCTCCTGTAACAGGCTGTGCGATAAAGGGCACTCCCTTGAGAATTATGTTTTCTTCTCTCGTTTTAGATGGACCCAACCTTACAGTTTTCTCTGCTTGTTTCCAGCAACCACAAGCTCTCTGTGAGAGAAAGGAATGTAATTTTTCCATCTATTATTTTTTAGCTTCTAGGTAGTCTGCAATCGCAGCTACGTCCTTGTCTCCACGACCAGAGACATTGATGATGATAATCTCATTTTTACTTAGTTTTGGTGCACGTTTAACTGCTTCTGCAATAGCGTGTGAACTTTCAATCGCTGGGATAATTCCTTCTGTCTTGCTGAGAAGGAGCAGGGCTTGAACAGCTTCTTCATCCGTCGCAGCCACATATTCCACGCGACCTGAGTCTTTGAAGTAGGCGTGTTCTGGGCCAACACCTGGATAGTCCAAACCAGCTGAGATAGAGTAAACTGGAGCCAGCTCTCCATCTTCCTTAAAGACTGCATAGGTCTTCATTCCGTCGACAATTCCGATACTACCTTTTGTCATAGTAGCTGCGTGCTTGTCTGTATCAAGCCCATGCCCAGCAGCTTCAACCCCAACCAATTTGACTTCTTCATCAGCCACATACTGAGAAAAAGCACCGATGGCATTGGAACCACCACCTACACAAGCAATAACGTAGTCTGGTAAACGACCTTCTTTTTCTAAGATTTGACGGCGAGATTCTTCACTGATGACCTTTTGGAACTCGTGGACAATTGTAGGATAAGGGTGAGGACCTACAGCAGATCCCAGAACATAGAAGGCTTCAAGGTCATTCATCCATGCTCCAAAGGCTGCATCAACAGCATCCTTAAGAGTTCGTGTCCCCGTTTCAACTGCGTGAACAGTTGCTCCCATCATCTCCATACGGAAAACATTGAGACGTTGACGCTCCACATCTTCTGCTCCCATGTAGACATCACAAGCCATACCAAACTTGGCTGCAGCTGCTGCAGTCGCAACACCGTGCTGACCAGCTCCTGTCTCTGCGATAACCCGTTTTTTACCCATACGTTTAGCCAGAAGAATTTGCCCTAAAACGTTGTTGAGTTTGTGAGAACCAAGGTGGTTAAGGTCTTCGCGCTTGAGATAAATCTTAGCTCCACCTAAGTGGTCTGTCAAACTTTCCGCAAAATAGAGCGGTGTTTCGCGACCGGAATAGTCCTTCAAGTAATGGCGAAATTCTGCCAAAAACTCTGGATCATCCTTATACTTGTCAAATGTCACTTCCAACTCATCCAACAAAGCCTGAATCGGCTCCGGTACAAAACTACCACCAAATTGTCCAAAATAACCTTTAGTTGTCATAAAAATTTCCTCTTTCTGTATTGGTTCCAAGATATGAAAAAAGCCCACACACAGAAAATACTTCCATGTGAGGGCGTTGGTAACGCGGTGCCACCTCAATTATAAAGGGACTATCCCCCTTTACATCTCTGCCTTGTCTAACAACAAGTTGCACTGTAAGGTGTGCGCACCGAATTTTCATTGTTTCAAATTCATTTTTAAAATCAGCCCACTTTCACTACTTCCAACCACCTGTTCACAATGACCACAGGCTCCCTGAAGATCAAAAATAGTTACTTTTCTGATTTGTTGAACTTATTTTAATACTTTACTTTTTCTTTGTCAAGACTTTTTTACGATTTTTTTGATAAAGTTAGCACTTTTTCAGAAACTGTTTTGAAAGTCTCAATGATATAGTCCACTTCTTCATCACTTAATTTAGTGTGAAGAGGGAGGGTAATTTCATTTTCAAAGAAGGCATAGGCCTTAGGATAGTTCGCCATGTCAAAACCAAGATTCTTATAGGCTGTCAAGAGCGGAAGCGGTTTGTAGTGTACGTTACTTGCAATTCCTGCTTTGGCTAATTCTTGGATGATAAGATTGCGGTCCTCTAGGCTAGCACCTTCTACATGGGTGATGTAGAGGTGACGTGAAGATTCGACAGTTTCAGTCTTGTGTACTAAAGGATGGATGCGAGAACCTGCAAAACCACGATCATAACGGTCCACGATGTCCTTACGACGTTGCAATAAACTTGGGTAGCGGTCCAATTGTACCAAACCAAGCGATGCCATGATATCGGTCATGTTGCACTTGTAGGCTGGTGTTACGATATCGTATTCCCATGAACCCAATTGCATCTTGGCAAGAGCATCCTTAGTTTGCCCGTGAAGAGAAAGGATTTGGAATTCCTTGTACATTTCTTCGTCGTCAATCGCTGGATTGGCTTTCCAAGTGGCACTTCCACCCTCTGCTGTTGTAAAGTTCTTAACGGCATGGAAAGAGAAGGAAGTAAAGTCAGCGATAGAACCAGCTGGTTGTCCTTTATAAGTAGATCCCAGAGCATGGGCACTGTCAGAAACAATCACAATACGGTTAAAGACTTTTTGCCACTTGCTTGAAGCGATAAAGAGGTCACGTTTCTTCTCCACAACTTGGAACAAACGGTCATAGTCACAAACGATCCCTGCAAGCTCTACTGGAATGATCACTTTAGTTTTTTCAGTGATAGCTTGCTCAAGCAGGTCATAGTTCATCTCAAACGTATCTGCTTGGATATCCACCATGATAGGAGTCGCCCCTACGTGAGTGATAACACTACATGAAGCTGTATAGGTCATGGCTGGAACGATGACTTCATCACCAGGTCCTACTTCCAAAACGCGTAAAATCAACTCCAGAGCGGCAGTCGCAGAGTTTAGGCAGACAGTCTTAGGAGTCTGTGTGTATTGAGACAAGCGACGCTCCAATTCTTTGGTCTTAGGACCAGTTGTAATCCAACCAGAACGCAGGGTATCCGCTACTTCAGCAATTTCTGCTTCCGTAATATCGGGTGGTGAAAATGGAATATTGTAATTTGGCATTGATTTGCTCCTTTTATCTGTACTCATTCTCTCATGACTACTTTATTTTAGTACTTCAAACACGGTTTGAAACATAATTTTGATGTCTCCAAGGAAACTAAATTCTCGGAGATAGGCGAGGTTATAGCGCATCTTTTCAGGAAGAACGTGCTCTACATAGGCTTGGTCAACTGACAGACCTTTTTCGGTCATTTGACTGATGATAGTATCCTCATCCTTGTAGTTGATGCTGGCTGGAGAGGTAATACCTGCTGGCAAGAGCAAGGTCGCCATCATTTCAGGGCTATACTGCTCTGTGTAGCGTGGCACTTCAGGTCGTGTACCAACAAAGGACATTTCGCCTTTAAGGACATTGACCAACTGAGGCAGTTCATCCAAACGCACACGGCGGATGAAATTGCCAACCTTGGTAATTCGGCTATCGTTAGCAGAAGTCACCAGACTTCCTTTTTTGTCTGCATCTGTCACCATGGTACGGAACTTCCAAATCTTGAACCGACGGTTGTACTGGGTCACGCGCTCTTGCTTGTAAATCACTGGCCCCTTGCTATCCAACTTGATCCAAATGCTCAAGATGAGAAAGATGGGAGAGGTCAGAACCAGCAAGACTAAGGCTAGACCCCAGTCCAAGCAACGCTTGAAAATCAGCGAACCCTTCCTTTTAGAGACAAGCTGGTAGTAAGACTCAACCTCGCTTGATTTCATTTCCACGGGCAAGTCTTCCCATTTCAGCATGCTGTTTCTCCTTTGTTTTTATTATACTATTTGTCAACATTTTTCATTATACCACAAAATGGAAAAGGCGGTGAAAGAAATCTGTAATTTGAAGGATTTCCTTCTTACACTCAATGAAAATCAAAGAGTAAACTAGGAAGCTAGCCGCAGGTGGCTCAAAGTACAGCTTTGAAGTTGCAGATAAAGCTGACATGGTTTGAAGAGATTTTCAAAGAGTATTAGGCCATGGCCCCTACCTGCAAACTATACATCTTGTGATAGGTTCCTCCCAAGGCCAAAAGTTCCTCATGGCTTCCGCTCTCGATGATGCGCCCCTTGTCCAAAACATAGATACAGTTGGCGTCTTGGATAGTAGAAAGACGGTGGGCAATGGCAATGGTTGTCCGTCCCTGTCTCATCTTCGCCAGTGAAGCTTGAACCAAACTTTCTGTTTCAGAGTCAATATTGGCTGTCGCTTCATCCAAAATCAGGATTTTAGGCTGACTGGCGACTGTTCTAGCAAAGGCTAGAAGCTGGCGCTGCCCTGTTGAAAAACTGGAGCCACGCTCAGAAACAGGGGCGTCATAACCCTGAGGAAGTTCCTGAATAAAGGAATCTGCATCTACGAAGCTAGCTGCAGCCTGTACCTGCTCATCACTAATATTTTGGTACATGGCGATATTGGACTTAATGGTCCCATGATAGAGGAAGGGATCCTGCAAGACCAGACCGATGTTTTTTCTCAACTCTTCCTGACTGTAGTTCCTGATATCCACATCATCCAAGAGAACTCGCCCTGACTGAAATTCATAAAAGCGCATGAGGACATTAATAATCGAAGATTTCCCAGAACCTGTATGCCCTACAAAAGCTATGGTTTCACCCTTATTAACAGAGAAAGAAATGTCATCCAGAATCGGATGTTTTCCATCATAAGAGAAACATACATGTTCAAAACGGATATTGCCTTCTTTGATCTCGTCCTGCCCATTTTCTTGAAGGGGTTCATAGGTCCTCTCGTCTATCAGGGCAAAGACACGGCCTGCAGAAACCATGGAAGTTTGAAGGGTTGAAAAGTTTTGCGTTACTTCAATCAAGGGGTCAAAAAGGCGGTTGATGTACTGGATAAAGGCATACATAGTCCCGGCAGTTATTCCCAGATAAAGGCCACGATAGCCAAAATAGGCCATTAAAACTGCATATCCTAGGAGTTTCAACAAACTCATGGCAGGGCGCAAAAAGAGGGCATCCAAGGCTACAGAACGGTTGGCATAGACCAAGTGTTCTTGGTTGATTTCATCAAACTCTGACTGTAGGCGCTTCTCTTGATTAAAGGCCTGGATTATTCTGATTCCCTCGATGTTTTCAGCCAGCTTGCTATTGATATCTGACAAGAGACTTCTGGTTTTCTCAATGATTTTCACTGATTTTTTCCGATAGAGATTGACCAAAAGGAAAATCAAGGGGAGAAAGAGCAAGACCAAAGCTGTCAAACGAAAATCCAACACCAACATGGTATAAAGGGTTGTCAGAAAGATGAAAACTGCTGAGATAAAGCTGGATAATATCCCCGAAAACATATCACTAATAGTCTCGGTGTCATTTGTCAAACGAGAGACGATAGATCCTGCTGGCGTCTTGTCAAAATAAGACATACCCAGCTTTTCCATATTGGCAAAGGCATCTCGACGAATATCTCTAACAATACTGTAAGACACGCGCGCAAAGAGAAGATTGCCGACATACTGGACCAGAGTTTGTAGGATATAAAGGCCATAGTAGGCCAGCAAAACGATCACAGCGAGTTGGTTGAGATTTCTGAGATACTGATCGATAAAGTGGGAGGCCACAAGGGGAATGACGCTTTTAATGACCGTCGTCGCTAGGAGAAAGCTGAGTGCCAAAAAGGTCAGGAGTCCATAGGGCTTGAGATAGGACATCAAGCGCTTCAATACAACCCATTGTTCTTTCTTATTCCGCATCTTCTTCTCCCTTCATTTCCAGCTGCTGAGACTGGTAGGTTTGGGCATACCAGCCATCCAAAGCTAGCAAGTCTTCATGCCTGCCTCGTTCGATGATTTGGCCATTTTGCAGAACTAAAATCAAATCTGCATGGACAACCGCACTGAGGCGATGAGCCGTAATAATGGTTGTCTTGTTCTTTCGTGTCTCCTTGAGATTGTCGATAATCGCATACTCTGTCTTGGCATCCACAGCTGACAAAGAATCATCCAAAATCAAGATATCAGGATCTAAAATCATCGCCCTACTCATGGCCAGACGCTGCTTTTGACCTCCAGAAAGACTGACTCCCTTTTCACCAATCAACGTATCAAATCCCTGAGGCATGGCTACAATGTCTTGGTAAACTTGGGCTAGCTTAGTCGCTTCCTCGACCGCTGAAAGGGGCAAGTTAGGATTGCCAAAGCGGATATTATCTAAAATCGAAGTCGCAAAGAGGAACTGGTCCTGAGGAACATAGCCCATAAGACTACGAAGATCTGTCAGACGATAGTCACGAATATTATGACCGTTTAGGTAAATTGCACCCTTGTCCACATCGTATTCACGCAAGAGGAGTTTGATTAGAGATGTTTTCCCAGAGCCTGTTTGCCCAACCAAGCCCAGGGTTTGCCCTTTTTCTAAACTAAAGTGAACATCCGTCAGTGTTTCCTCATTTTCAAAGGCAAAGCTATCAATGGCATACTGCAAGCGCCCATTTTCAATACTGTCTAGAGGAAACTCAGGGTCTTGTACAGGTGATTCCTGAGACAAAAGTTCCTCAATCCGCTGGTAAGAAACCTTACCTCGCTGAGTGATATTAAAGAGGAAACCAATAGCCATAAGAGGCCAGACCAACATATCCAAGTAGCTGATAAAGGTGACTAGATTCCCAACGGTGATTTGCCCTTTCTGAACCATCAAGGAGCCGACCAAGAGCGTTAAGACATAGGAGGAGCCAACAAACAAGAGAACCATGGGATCAAAGAGACTATCGTATTTCATGGTTTGGAGGTTCTTTTGAAAGGTCAATTCATTGACTGCCTGGAAGGACTTCAGCTCGTCTGCCTGATAACCGAAAGACTTGGTCACTTTGATACCCGATACCGACTCCTGCACCTTGTTATTGAGTTCAGAAAAGGCAGCCTGTGATTGGCCAAAGGCCTTGTGAGTCTTTCTTCCTAAACGACTAGTAGCATAGGCCATGAAAGGTAGGGGTAGAATGGCAACCAAGGTCATTTGCCATGAGGTGCTAAAGAGCATGGTCAACAAGGTCACCAAAGCCGTGATAGAGGCATCCACGGCAGACATGACACCGCCCCCTGCCAGACGGGTTAAGGCATTGATATCATTGGTGGCGTGTGCCATCAGATCCCCCGTCCGATAGGTCTGATAAAAGGCTGGAGACATTTTTGTGAAATGCTCAAACAAGCGAGACCGCATAATCTGCCCCAAACGGTAGGAAGTCCCGAGGATATACATGCGCCAAACATAACGCAGATAATACATCCCAAAGGCCGCAAGGAGCAAGTGAAATAGGTCAATAAGAAGGTCCTGCTGGGTTAATTGCTCCGATGTGATGGCATCAATGACCCGCCCCATAACCATAGGGGGAATGAGATTGAGGACGGAAACCAAGACCAGGGCCACAATTCCGACTAGATAACGGCGTTTTTCTAACTTGAAAAACCACCAAAGTTTTTGAATAATGGACATAACATCCCTTTCTGATTGCAAATAGAAACCTGAGGCCAAGACCCCAGGTTTTTCTTATTCATAGGTTACGACTGTGACCGCACCCTTGTCATACTCAGCGATAAAGATATTGGCTACATTGTCATGCCCTTGCTTGCTGAGGTTATCAAGCAACCACTCTTCGTTACGACCAATCGACTCCAAAACATCGACTTGTATCACACCGTCAGTCACAACTGGATACTTAGGATTTTCATCCCCCATTTGGACCACGATGAGTTGGCCATTTTGCTCCTGCACAGCTCGTTTGACTTGCTTCATCTGGAAAATTCCTTGGCTACGAAGTTTGAGGGCTACATCCGATGCAGACAAGCCAACTGAACGACAGGCTTCTGGGTCAATCTGCCCATTTTTGATAAGGAGAGTTGGTTTTCCATCAATCAAGCGTTTGACAAAACGAACATTGTTATTGAGCCACTTGAGGGTCAAGACCAAAATCGTCCACATCATCAAAATCACTGCGTACTGGAGAATGCTGATAGAACTATTGTAAATTACCCCACCGATGATACCACCAAGAACATAGTTCTGAATTTGGTCTGTAGCAGAGTTAGGTGCTAGATTCCCCTTTCCTGTCACATTGATAACAAAAACAAGAGAGAAAAGACCCAAGGCCAGTTTGATTAAAATTTCCATATAATTGAGTGTCATTTGTTTACCTCCACCAATTCAATAGCGTCTGTTTGATGCAATTCTAATTTCTCTAAAAGATACTTGTCTGGTTGGCTCCCGTTCATGGCACGATAGAAATTTGAACCTACCTTGATAAGTGCTCCATCAGTGGCTGCAGAAGTATTGACATAAACTTCTGATTTATCCACTCCCAAGTCTTTGGAAACAACCTCTATGAAATGAAGGGAGGTTTGAAATTGATTGTTAGAGGCTTGATTGGTCTGGTATTTTGAGATTGTCACCAAAAGCATGGCCACCAAGGTCAAGGCCAAAATCATGACCAATTCCCGAAACTTAGTCCCCTTTTTATCTCGATAGGCTTTAAAAGCAAAAAATCCTGTGATAGCTAGGAGCACAATCCCAAAGCCAATCATCATTCCATTTTGCTGACTGATTTGGCTAAGTACATAGTCATATGAGTAAAATTTCATTTATTTTCACTCCCTTTCATAAAATCATTCTTAATTATAAACGAAAGAGAGTGATTTTTCAAGCCATACGTTGGGGAAATGGACCTTTTTTTGGTATAATAAAATCTATAATCTGAATGAAAAAGGTAACTTTATGAAACTCATCTCATGGAATATTGATTCCCTCAATGCAGCCCTAACTAGCGACTCAGCTCGCGCGAAACTGTCCCAAGAAGTCCTACAAACCTTGGTCGCTGAAAATGCTGATATCATTGCTATCCAAGAAACTAAGCTTTCTGCCAAAGGGCCTACAAAGAAACACTTAGAAATTTTAGAAGAACTCTTCCCAGGCTACGAAAACACGTGGCGTTCTTCTCAAGAACCTGCCCGTAAAGGCTATGCCGGAACCATGTTCCTCTATAAGAAAGAACTTACGCCCACTGTCACTTTTCCAGAAATCGGTGCCCCTTCTACCATGGACTTGGAAGGCCGCATCATCACCTTGGAATTTGATGAATTTTTCGTGACCCAAGTTTACACTCCAAACGCTGGTGACGGTCTCAAACGTTTGGAAGAACGTCAAGTCTGGGATGTCAAATACGCTGAGTATTTGGCTGAACTAGACAAAGAAAAACCAGTCCTTGCGACCGGTGACTACAATGTAGCCCACAATGAAATCGACCTTGCAAATCCTGCCAGCAACCGCCGTTCACCTGGATTTACCGACGAGGAACGTGCTGGATTTACCAACCTTTTAGCAACTGGATTTACTGATACCTTCCGTCATGTTCACGGCGATGTTCCAGAACGCTACACTTGGTGGGCACAGCGCAGCAAGACTTCTAAAATCAACAATACAGGCTGGAGAATCGACTACTGGCTCACCAGTAACCGCATCGCTGACAAGGTGACCAAGTCTGATATGATTGACTCTGGTGCGCGCCAAGACCACACACCCATTGTCATGGAGATTGAGCTCTAAGGAGAAAGCTAATGGACTATCAAGCTGTCATTCCTGAATTTGTAGTATCTGACCTCGAAAAGTCACGCCACTTCTACTGCGACTTGCTGGGATTTTCTGTCGAATATGAGCGTCCAGAGGAGAAATTTCTCTTCCTCTCGCTTGAAGACTGCCAACTTATGCTAGAAGAAGGCAGCACAGAAGAATTAGCTCAGCTGACCTATCCTTTCGGACGCGGTGTCAATATTTCCTTTGGCATTGCAGATGTTCCTCAGCTCCACCAAAAACTGCTGGAAGCTGACTATCCTATCCATCGTCCGCTGACCAAAAGAGAATTTCGAGTGGGAGATAGCTTTATTTACCCTCACGAATTTGCAGTTTTGGATCCAGATGGCTATTTTTTAAGATTTAGCGAGTAGAATAATAAAGATTTGGAAAAAGTCTTTAAAGTTAGAAAGAGGCATATTGTCAGGTGTTTAAAAACCTAATAATATGCCCTTTTATGATGGAAAAACCTTCTAAATGTTAGCCAATAAGTTAATTTTTGCCTATTTTTATTATATTCGTTCGTTTTTTAAACTAAAACACTAACAAAACATTTGATTTTTAAAGTTTTTTGGTGTAAAATAAAAACATTGGTACAAACCTATTTAAAATTGAATATCGTTTTACTTGTTTATGTCGTGAATTGGCACGACGTTTCTACAAGGTGCCGGAACACCTAACAATAAGTAAGTTAGCTTGAGGGGATGATCTTTTTTGCCATGCCTATTTGAGGGACTTGCTTAGAGATTAAGTAGGTCCTTTTTCTATTTCTTGCTAGAAACTATAAACAAGCAAATGGATTAGCTTTTAGACTTTAGGAGGTCTTATGAAATTATTAGAAGAGCGCATCCTCAAGGATGGGCATATCTTGGGTGATAATATCCTCAAGGTGGATTCCTTTTTAACCCACCAAGTTGACTTTAGCTTGATGCGAGAAATTGGTAAGGTTTTTGCGGAAAAATTCGCTGCTGCTGGCATTACCAAGGTTGTAACCATTGAAGCGTCAGGTATTGCCCCAGCCGTTTTTACAGCTGAAGCCTTAAACGTTCCCATGATTTTCGCTAAAAAAGCTAAAAACATCACTATGAACGAAGGAATCTTAACTGCCGAAGTTTACTCCTTTACCAAGCAGGTAACCAGCACCGTTTCTATCGCTGGAAAATTCCTCTCACCAGAGGACAAGGTTTTGATTATCGACGACTTCCTTGCTAATGGCCAAGCTGCTAAAGGCTTGATTCAAATCATCGAACAGGCTGGAGCAACAGTCGAAGCTATCGGTATTGTGATTGAAAAATCTTTCCAAGATGGCCGTGATTTGCTTGAAAAAGCAGGCTATCCTGTCCTATCACTCGCTCGTTTGGATCGTTTTGAAAATGGTCAAGTCGTATTTAAGGAGGCAGATCTCTAATGCAAACTCAAGAAAAACACTCGCAAGCAGCCGTTCTTGGCTTGCAGCACTTACTAGCCATGTACTCAGGATCCATCCTGGTTCCTATCATGATTGCGACAGCCCTTGGCTATTCGGCCGAGCAGTTAACCTACCTGATTTCCACAGATATCTTCATGTGTGGGGTGGCAACCTTCCTCCAACTCCAACTCAACAAATACTTTGGAATTGGGCTACCAGTCGTTCTCGGAGTTGCTTTCCAATCAGTCGCTCCCTTGATTATGATTGGGCAAAGCCATGGTAGTGGCGCTATGTTTGGTGCCCTTATCGCATCAGGGATTTACGTGGTTCTTGTTTCAGGCATCTTCTCAAAAGTGGCCAATCTCTTCCCATCTATCGTAACAGGATCTGTTATTACCACGATTGGTTTAACCTTGATCCCTGTCGCTATTGGAAATATGGGAAATAACGTTCCAGAGCCAACTGGTCAAAGTCTCTTGCTTGCAGCTATCACTGTTTTGATTATTCTCTTGATTAACATCTTTACCAAAGGATTTATCAAGTCTATCTCCATTTTGATTGGTCTAGTTGTTGGAACAGCCATTGCTGCTAGCATGGGCTTGGTCGACTTCTCTCCTGTTGCAGCAGCACCACTTGTCCATGTCCCAACTCCACTCTACTTTGGAATGCCAACCTTTGAAATCTCATCTATTGTCATGATGTGTATCATCGCAACGGTGTCTATGGTTGAGTCGACTGGTGTTTACCTAGCCTTGTCTGATATCACGAAAGACCCAATCGACAGCACGCGCCTGCGCAACGGTTACCGCGCAGAAGGTTTGGCCGTACTTCTCGGAGGAATCTTTAACACCTTCCCTTACACAGGATTTTCACAAAACGTTGGTTTGGTTAAATTATCAGGTATCAAGACTCGCCTGCCAATCTACTACGCAGCTGGTTTCCTCGTTCTCCTTGGACTCCTTCCTAAATTTGGCGCCCTTGCCCAAATCATTCCAAGCCCTGTCCTCGGTGGTGCCATGCTGGTAATGTTTGGTTTTGTGTCTATTCAAGGGATGCAAATCCTCGCTCGTGTTGACTTTGCTAACAATGAACATAACTTCCTTATCGCAGCTGTATCAATCGCTGCAGGTGTCGGACTCAACAACAGTAATCTCTTTGTCAGCATGCCGACAGCCTTCCAAATGTTCTTCTCAAACGGAATCGTCGTAGCCAGCCTCCTCGCCATTGTACTCAACGCTGTATTAAATCATAAAAAGAAATAAGAAAAAGAGGTGCGAGCCTCTTTTTTGTTTATCACAAATTGATTATAAATACAATCAATCCCAATTCCCATCTAATATTTCTTTTATAAACTTCTTAGGCATCCAAAAGGAGTGTTTTGTAATCCTACGTCCATCTGGAAGTTCATCTGTATCAGATAATGAGCCTTTCCCAACAAATTTTCCTTTTTCAATTTCATAATAAGCATTGGTAGCATGTAATTTCGTAAATAGGATTCTATTTATCTTACTTTGAGGGAAATTAGTTGAAACTTTATTACCATTTTGAGTTAATTTAACTCCGTCAGAAATAATTTGTCTAGTTTCCTGCCACACTCTTTGGATTTCTTCTAATTGTCTATCCTGAAATCCCCAAAATTTGATAGAATCTAATACAAATAGCTTAGGTTCAATTTCCTTAAAAATAACGAAGAGGAATCGTTTATTATAAATTTCATTATAAACATGTGATGATTCCCAACTATCTGTTTCTGCTAATTCTTTAAAACAATAAGTTTTAAATGGAGAGTCTTCCTTAGGTAAATTATTCTTATCTACTCGAATAACTCTCAAATTCATGTTTGCTTTCTGAAATTCTTTAGTTTTATCTAAATCCCCTGTTAAGCCTAAAATTTTTCTAATCAGAGTACTATTCTTACCTTTTGCTTTGGGATTCACTTCAAATCTATCATATAACTCTTGTTCAAAGAAACCTTTGTAGGTGAGAATCTTCTCTGCAATAACCTCTGTAAATGATTTTTTCTCACCCCTAAAATTAGCCAGAACACTTTCTTGATCTGATTGGTTAAAGATTTTATGATTAATCAGATAGGTCATATAACTTGATTTTAATTCCCAAGCTCTTTGTTTTGCTAATTCATGACTAAATGGTTGCTGTCTTAAATCCTTTCCTTTACCTGCACCTTTTGTACAAGTTGATAAATAGTTTCCATCTGATTCTGATAATTCATGTGCCCTTCCATTTTTGATTTTATCTGTAATCTTCTGATAGTCTTCAAGGATGACTGCCATATCCTCCTCAAACCATTCATATAAAAATATTTTTTCAATGACATAGTCCTTCATTGTTCGATTAGGAATTAAGCCATTGTAAAACAATAACAAAATCTTTGCACATTTTTTCCATAAATGAGTGGAGTAAAAATCCTCTAAATTTTCCTCCATATAGTTTAGTATTGTTAATACAAGTCGTTCTTTTGCACTAAGTGTCCCATTTTTGTTTATCTTAAAAGGAGTAACTTTTAATTCTACACCTATTTTTTCAAAGTCAGCTTCCAAGTCACTATTTGGCTGATAACCATAGAAATATTTTTCAATATAATTTCCATACTGCCCTTTTGACTTCATACTAATTGCTTTATCTTGTACCTCAGAGACTACTCTATCATTATAATCGTCATATGATTTATAAAGTGAACGATTATACTCTTCCATAACATCGGAAAATTTTCTATTTAATAGTTTATGAGAATATTCAATAACGCTATCGATATCTTCATCGTTATAGTTAAATAAGTTTTGATCCATTTTCTTCTCCTATCTTTTATATTATATCAAATTAAACTAAAGCAAACATTAATACTTGATCAATCATTGAAAATAGTATATAATGGATTAAACTGTAAAAAAATGAAGGAGAAAAGATGAAAGTTCTCGAACTATTTGCTGGAGTTGGCGGTTTTCGGATAGGATTAGAAAATGCCGATAAGCAACTCTTTAAAACAAAATGGGCAAACCAATGGGAACCATCTCGTAAATCTCAAGACGCATTTGAGGTCTATGATTATCACTTCCCCAATAGCGAAAACATCAATATTAGTATTTCTGATATAACAGACGAACAATTTTCCAAAATGGATGCCGATATGATTGTCGGTGGTTTTCCTTGCCAAGATTACTCTGTTGCGCGTAGCAAGAAAAATGAAAAAGGCATTGAAGGAAAAAAAGGAGTTTTATTTTGGGAAATCATTAGAGCAACGGAAATCATTAAACCCAAATACTTAATTCTGGAAAATGTTGATAGGCTTTTAAAAGCGCCCTCAAAACAGAGAGGACGTGATTTTGCAATCATGCTAACAGCTTTTAATAATCTTGGATATTCTGTAGAGTGGAGAGTTATTAATGCCGCTGAGTATGGCAGAAGCCAACGAAGACGTCGTGTATTCTTTTTCGTATATCGAAATGATACTGTTTTTGCAAAAAATATTGACAATCTTTACGAAAAAAATGAAGAAATCTTTGAAGATAATAGGTATGATGACTATATTTTCAATCAAGGTCTATTTGCAAAACAATTTCCTATTAAACCTATAGCAGTTAAAAATCGTCATGTGTTTTATGAGTTACCAAATGATATAGTTGAAGTTTCAGATACTTTTTCTGGTACTGTTTGGAATACAGGAATTATGAGACATGGAAAATACTATTCTATTGATACAGAACCTAACTACAATGGTAATCCGATTACTCTAGGAGAAATTCTTCAAGATGAACCTGAAGTACCTGAAAAATATTTTTTAACTGATCAGGCTAAACTAGAAAAATTTCAATATCTTAGAGGACCTAAAAAAATTGAGCGAACATCCTCTGACGGACATCAATACATCTATTCAGAAGGAGGAATGTCCCCTTATGATGATTTAAACCTTCCAGGACGAACAATGCTTACATCCGAAGGAACTGTTAATCGTTCCACACATTTATTATTTGTAAACAATAAATATAGATTAATTACCCCTATTGAAGCTGAACGCCTTCAGGATTTCCCAGATGATTGGACAGCTAAAAAGAAACTATCTGACGGTTCTATTGTAGAGGTATCTGATAAAATGAGAATGTTTTTTATGGGAAATGCTTTAGTTACTGAAATTGTAAAAGAAATTGCTAAGTTTATTAAAGAAATTGATTGATTGATTTATCTGAAACTAAAAAAGAGGTGTGAGCCTCTTTTTTGTTTCTCTATATCCTTACCTGTCTTTCTTCTGACCTCTGGCCTGTGACAAACATGGTAAAGGTTGCTTTGCAGACATTTCTGCCCTCTTGATTGGTAATATCGACATCCACGACACAGGTTGTGCGACCTTGATGGACACATTCTCCTTTAATGGTCAGCACATCGTCGAGTTTTCCTGCTTTAAGGTAGTTGATAGAGGATTGGAGTGTCACTCCATCAAGCCCCAGAGATATGACCACCAAACCGCTGATCTGGTCGCAAAGGGTAAAGAGATAGCCACCATGGGCATTGCCATAGTAGTTGAGCGACGAGTCCACTACTTTGGTCGTCACCACAACGTGACCATCTCTCATTTTTTCAATTTCGTAATTTTCAAAGGCAGATATAGCGTCAAAATGAAAATCTTTCATCGTTTCCTCCTGATATTTCAAACGACACTATGATACTACTTTTTATAGGACTGTGCAAGGAGAAAGCTCCTAGTCTGGCAAAATTCCGACCCGCTCCACAAAGCGCATAAAGGCTGCCTGTCCTTGTTCTGTCTGCTTGTAGACTCCTGCATCCTCAAGCACACGCGCAAAGATAGCACCAACAGAGTCCTTGACGATTTCAAGGGCTTTTTCTTTATCTGTTAGGTCTGGATATTGGACTTTGAGTTGATCTGCCCATTTCTGATGATAGTCGGCAACTGTATCCCCATTTCCCACGAGATAGCTGGCGACTTGCTCTACTTCTGCTTTCAGACGTGGTGGCAAGATTGCTAAGCCCATGACCTCAATCAAGCCGATATTTTCCTTCTTGATATGTTGGACATCCTTGTGAGGATGATAGATGCCATCAGGATGTTCTGCTGAAGTCTGATTGTCCCGCAAGACCAAGTCCAACTCAAACTGGCCATCACGCTTACGTGCAATTGGGGTGATGGTGTGATGTGGTGCCCCGTCTGTTTCTGTCAAAATCTGCACTGCAGGATCTGAATACTGGCGCCATTCCTGCAAAATCTTATCAGCCAAGTTGATCAAATCTTCTTTGGAATCCGAAGTCAAACGCAACACTGACATTGGCCACTTGACAATGCCAGCCTTGACCTGCTCAAAACCTGCAAATAGAAAGGTTTTTTGCAAGGGAGCCAATTCCATAGGAAATACGTGACGGCCTCCCTGATAGTGGTCATGAGTCAGAATAGAGCCACCCACAATCGGCAAGTCGGCATTAGATCCAGCAAAATATCCTGGAAACTGCTCTACGATAGCCAGCAGGCGTTCAAAGCTCTGACGACTAATGGCCATGGGACGATGCTGGCCATCTAAGAAAATACAGTGCTCATTAAAGTAAGCATAGGGCGAATACTGGAACCCCCACTCCTGACCAGCCATTTCAAAACGGATAATACGGTGGTTGCTGCGAGCTGGGTGGTTAACTCGACCATGGTAGCCCTCATTCTCTAGACAAAGCTGACACTGGGGATAATTGCTAGCTTGCACCAACTTGGCTGCCGCAATCTCTTTGGGATCCTTTTCAGGCTTAGAGAGGTTGATGGTAATTTCAAGTTCACCGTAATCAGACAGAACACGATAAGCGATATTTTTAGCAATGGCCTTGAGTTTAATGTAGTCATTCTTCTGACTGAGTTGGTAGAAATCCGCTATCGCTTGCTCAGGAGACTGGGCGTAGGTTGCCCAAAAGTCACGATTGACCTGACTCGGACAAGGGGTCACCAAGTCCATCAATTCAGCACCAAGGATTTCACGCGCAGTCTGACTATCCTCAATCGTCTCTAATCGAACAGCTTCCTCAACCAGCTGGTCCTTGAGATCAATCAATTTATCCAGATTGGTCTCAACTTCCAAAACACCATCTCCCACTCGTGCCAAGACACGATTGGTCAGGTAGATTCGATCCATTTCCTCAAATGAACTTTCAGAAATAATATGTGTTACAAATTTATCTACTAAGGTCACTATAGAGCCTCCTTTTGATTAGTCAAGGACGCGAGTGCCACCTGCAACTTCAGCAATATAGAAGCTTGGAGCGTAGCCAACTACTTCCTCGTAGTGTTTGCCTACAGCTTCCTTAAAGTCCTCAACAGCATCTTTTTGCACCAAGGCAATGGCACATCCGCCAAAACCTGCCCCTGTCATACGAGCACCGAGAACACCTTCCTGAGCCCAAGCAGTATGAACGAGGGTATCCAATTCCAAACCAGTCACTTCATAGTCATGCTCCAGCGAAACGTGTGACGCATTCATCAAGCGACCAAATATTTCCAAATCACCTGCCTGAAGGGCTGCTTGAGCTTTGAGGGTACGTTGGTTTTCAAGAACAGCGTGACGAGCACGTTTCAAACGATTTTCATCTTTAATCAGATAGCTATATTGGTCAAAGGCCCATTCGTCCAATTCACCCAAGGTTTGAATGTCCAAAGCCACTTGTAGTTCTTCTACTGCTTTTTCACACTCAGCACGGCGTTCATTATATTTAGAATCCGCCAATTCACGGCGTTTATTGGTGTTCATGATAACAACGACATTGTCTTTCAAATCAAGTGGTACCAAATCATACTCTAAGGTGTTGGTATCTAGGTAAATAGCACGTTGGTCAGCTCCCATACCGATAGCAAACTGGTCCATAATGCCAGAGTTTACTCCGATAAAGTTATTTTCTGTTTGTTTTCCGATTTTAACCAAATCGAGACGCTCTAATTTTAAATCAAAGAGATGCTCTGCCACGACCCCTGTCAAAAGTTCCAAGGATGCTGATGAAGACAAACCAGCACCATTTGGGATATTCCCATAAACATAAAAATCAAAACCTTTGTCAATCACGTGTCCAGCTTCTTGCAAGAAATGAAGAACTCCTTTTGGATAATTGGTCCAGTTGTGCTCTTTTTCAAACTTGAGGTCAGCGAGAGGCACTTCGATAATGCCCTTGTCCTCAAAGTTAGCTGAGTAGAAACGTAAAACTTGGTCGTCACGCTTGCGAGCTGCACCGTAAGTTCCCAAGGAAATAGCAGCTGGAAAAACGTGCCCACCGTTGTAGTCTGTGTGTTCACCAATCAAATTGATACGACCTGGTGAAAAGAAAGTTTGGTCTGCTTCTTGACCAAAAACGGCAAGAAAGTCTTTGCGAAGGGCTTCAGCGGTAAGATGTTGTGTCATATGATTTCTCCTTTTACTGTCCGTTAAGTCACCTTAACGTGTAATCGTTTTCTTCTATTGTATCCAAGGGATTTTCCAAGGTCAATCCTTTTTACTAAACTTTTACTAAACTATCGGTAAAAGACAGAAAAATATGATATACTAACCTAAAAGAAGGAGGATTTATGGCTACCTTAAAAGACATTGCACAGCTAGCCTCTGTCTCTATCGCGACCGTATCCCGTGTCCTCAACCGCGACCAGAGCCTATCTGTTACAGAAGAAACGAGACACCGTATTTTAACCGTTGCTGAAGAGCTGGGCTACACCAAGCACCTCAAGACAGGCGAGTCCCACAAACCCAAGCAAAAGATTGCCATTATCCAATGGGTCAGCGAACAAGGGGAGCTGGACGACCTCTACTACTACCAGATTCGCCTAGGCATAGAAAAAAGAGCCCAAGAGTTGGACTATGATATCTTGCGCTATTTCAACGACCATCCTTTTACTCTGAGCGAGGAAGTCATTGGGATTCTCTGCATCGGAAAATTTAGCCGAGCTCAGATTTCTGCCTTTGAGGAATACCAAAAGCCTCTTGTCTTTCTAGACAGTGATACTCTTTCACTAGGACATACCTGCATTATCACGGACTTTTACACTGCCATGAAACAGGTTGTCGATTATTTTCTCAGCCAAGGGATGGACCGCATCGGGATTCTAACAGGCCTTGAAGAAACAACTGACCAAGAAGAAATCATTCAGGACAAGCGTCTTGAAAACTTCAGAAACTACAGTCAAACAAAAGGAATCTATCATGATGAACTGGTCTTTCAAGGAAGCTTTACTGCCCAGTCTGGCTATGACTTAATGAAAGAGGCCATTCAGAACTTGGGAGACCAACTCCCGCCAGCATTTTTCGCAGCCAGCGATAGTTTAGCTATCGGTGCCCTCCGTGCCCTCCAAGAAGCTGGAATCAGCCTGCCAGACCGTGTCAGCCTCATTTCCTTTAACGACACTAGTCTGACCAAACAGGTTTATCCTCCCCTCTCCAGCATCACCGTCTATACCGAAGAAATGGGCCGAGCAGGTATGGATATTCTTAACAAGGAAGTGCTCCACGGTCGCAAAATCCCTAGCCTAACCATGTTGGGAACCAGACTGACTCTGAGAGAAAGTACAAGGAATGAATAGGATAACAAAACGACCTCTAGCGAGGTCGCTTTTCTAATGATGATGCCCATGCTTCTGCTCTAATTCTCTCACCCTCCGCTTATGTTGCGCATGATTGCTTTGACTGCTATCTACTTCAATAGTGATATTCTGCACGCCTCTTTCTTCTAAACATTGACGCACCACTTCTTTGGTTTCCATCATCTGTTCCCAGTCCTTGATACAAATGTGAACAATAGCATTATTCTCTAGACCATCCATGGACCAAATGCTAAGTTGATTGACACTGTTGACATTGGGTAGAGCCTCTAAATCCTTCTCCAAATCACTTGTCTCGACTCCTTCTGGCACAGCATCTAGGAAAATTTTCAGTGCGCTCCAAAAGCGAGGAATGGCTTTCGACAGAATAAAGATAGAAATAACTAGTGATAAAAGCGGATCGAGGATATACCAGTCCGTAAATCGAAGAATAATCGCCATTAGAATGACGGCCAACCAACCAAGAGTGTCTTCCAAAAAATGCAGGCTAAGAATTGACTCGTTCTTTGTTTTCCCCTTACGAACTACCAGACTTGCTAGCACATTAATGGCTACTGCAATGATTCCCAGCCAGAGGATGCCTTCCTCATTGACGGGTTGCGGGTGAACAATCTTTGTGACATTTTCCAAGATCACTAGGACAGACCCTATCATAAGAATCACAGCCGTTAGCATGGCTCCTAAAAGACTAAAACGTTTGTAACCCAAGGTGTACTGTCTATCTTCTTCACGGTTTGAAATTGTTTCTAAAAGGGCTGAGATGCCAATGGCTATAGCATCTCCCAAGTCATGAACGGAATCAGCAAGAACTGCACTCGAACCAAAGATTCCTCCTGCGATAAACTCAACAATCGCATAGCTTAAATTTAAGAAAAAAGCTAACCAGATAGATGTTTTAGAACTCATTTCTCTCCCTCCTTTGGTATAATGGGTATATACATACTTCTTTCATTTGTATTATCTAATAAAATTCAAAGAAAGGATAGAAGCAAACTGTCAGCCATGTTCAGTTCTGAACAGTTTGTCTCAAGTGTCTACATGCCAAAAAGAGACCGTCGAGTCAGCAAAACAAAAAAAGCCATCTATCAAGCTTTTCTACAACTCTTGAACGAGAAGGGCTACGAATCCACTACAGTTCAGGATATCATTGACCTCGCAGATGTGGGACGTTCCACCTTTTACTGTCACTATGAGAGCAAGGAACTACTTCTGGACGAACTTTGTCGCTACCTCTTCCATCACCTCTTTGAAAGAGAGCAATCCATTTCAACCGAGGACTACCTCGCCCACCTCTTTCTCCATTTTCAGAAAAACCAAGACCATATCACCAGTCTGCTATTTTCCAAAAATGACTACTTCCTCCGTCAACTCCAGAGAGAGTTAGAACACCATGTCTATTCCGTGATGGCTGATGATTTAAGAGAAGCTCACCCGAGTTTGCCTACTTCTTACCTCCAACACTTAGTCGTGTCCAACTTTATCGAGACATTGACCTGGTGGCTCAAAAAAGGACAAGACTTCACAGACCAGGAAGTTGTCCAATTTTATCTAGACCTTCTCATTCCTAAAAATTGAATACAGAGTAGAGCTCAGTTGCCTTATTTCTAGGCTACTGAGTTTTTATCTTTTCAACAATCAAAAAAGCCCAGACAACATTGTCTGAGCAGTTTTCTATATGGTCGTTTAACAAAGTTGAGTTTGACATTTTCAAACTATTTCTTCAACAAACCTTCTTCTTGTAGAAACTCCTTGGCTACTTGCTCTGCTGACTTGCCTTCAACACCAACTTGGTAGTTGAGCTGGCTCATCTGGCTTTCAGTAATTTTACCAGCCAATTTATTGAGAACTGTTTCCAACTCTGGATGTTTCTTGAGAAGAGCTTCTTTCATCAGTGGAGCTCCTTGATAAGGTGGGAAGAGTTGCTTGTCATCTTCCAAGACCTGCAAATCATAACGCGTCAATTCCGCATCAGTCGAATAGGCGTCCGTGATTTGAATATCACCTGACTGAATTGCCTGATAGCGAAGGGCTGGTTCCATGGTCGCCACATTGAGATTGAGACCATACATTGACTGCAAGCCCTTATTGCCATCTTCACGGTCATTAAACTCAAGTGTAAAGCCTGCCTTCAATTGCCCTTCCACTTTTTTCAAGTCCGAAATGGTTTTCAAGCCATATTCTTGAGCAATCTTTTTCGGAACAGCTACAGCATAGGTATTTTGATAAGACATGGGTTTGAGATAGGCTAGATGATCCTGTTTGGCAATGCCATCACGCGCCACCTGATAAACCTGATCTGGCTCATGACTAACTTTCGGTGATGGTTGAAGTAGACTTTCAGTCACCGTACCAGTAAATTCAGGATAGATGTCAATATCGCCTTTTTTCAGAGCTTCATAGAGAAAGCTTGTTTTCCCAAAATTTGGTTTAACAGTCGCAGTCATACTGGTATTTTCTTCAATTAGTAACTTATACATATTGGCCAAAATTTCTGGTTCCGGTCCCAATTTCCCAGCAATAACCAAGTTTTCTTTCTCTTTTTGAGCCAAAAGAGCTGGGCTATAAGACAGACCGAGCAATATTGTCACCAGGGCAAAACCAGAAAAAATCGTCCGTAATTTTGCCTTTTCCATCACTTTTAGTAGGAAGTTAAAGGCAATGGCAAGCACTGCGGAAGAAAGTGCCCCGATCAAAATCAGACTGGCATTATTACGGTCAATTCCCAAAAGGATAAAGGAACCTAGTCCCCCTGCACCAATCAAGGCCGCCAAGGTGGCCGTACCGATAATCAAGACGGCCGCTGTGCGAATCCCAGACATCATAACAGGCATGGCAAGTGGAATTTCAAACTTCTTGAGTCGCTCCCATCTAGTCATCCCAAAGGCAATCCCAGCCTCTTGCAGACTTGGATCAATTCCCTTCAACCCAGTGATGGTATTTTGTAAGATCGGAAAGATCGCATAAATCACTAGCGCTGTTAAAGCCGGCAAGGTTCCAATTCCCATCAAGGGGATAAAGAGCCCCAACAAGGCCAGAGACGGGATGGTCTGGAAAATCCCTGCAATCTGCAAAAACCAATCCGCCAACTTCTCATGATAGCGAAGATAAACAGCCAAGGGAATCGCTATAAAGATAGCCAGCAACAAGGTCAAAAGTGACAACTGCAAATGTTGAGATAGAGCTGTCAACCAATCACTAAAACGATCCTGAAAAGTTGCAATTAAATTAGTCATGAACACTACCTCCAAACAAGTCTGCTACAAAATCTGTTGCAGGCGCTTTTAAAATGGTCTCGGGATTCGCTACCTGGCGAATTTCTCCATCCTGCAAGACAGCAATACGGTCCGCCAATTTCAAAGCTTCATCCGTATCATGGGTCACAAAAATCGTTGTCATCCCAAACTCTTTATGCAATTCTTTAGTCAGAACCTGCAACTGTTTGCGAGAAATAGCATCCAAGGCTGAAAAAGGTTCATCCATGAGGAGAATCTTAGGCTGACCAATCATAGCACGAACAATACCGACCCGTTGCTGTTCTCCACCAGATAATTCACTAGGAAGTCGATGTCCATACTCAGCCACTGGTAAACCAACCTTAGCCAAAAGCTCTTCTGTTTTCTGAGCAATTTCTTCCTTAGTCCATCCTTTCATCTCAGGAATCAGGGCAATATTTTCCGCAACCGTTAGATTTGGAAAGAGAGCAATGGCCTGTAAAACATAACCAGTAGAGAGACGAAGCTCACGCTCGTCATAGTCTTTGATGCGCTTGCCATCCATGTAAATATTTCCATCAGTTGGTTCCAAGAGACGGTTAATCATCTTAATCATAGTCGTTTTACCTGAGCCAGAAGGCCCAACCAAAACCATGAACTCCCCATTCTCAATCTGTAAATTGACATCTCTCAAGACATCTTTTTCTGTGTAACGTAAAGCTACATTTTTGTATTCAATCATTCTGTATCCTCAATTTAAAACTTACCTCTATTGGTCAGTCTTCTACCTTAGTCATAACTTCCTTATTATCCCAATGTTCCACAATTTTCCCGTTGTCTAAACGGAAGATATCGTACTGGTCATAAGCAACGCCATCAATCTGAGTCTGACCATAGCTAACCACATAATTTCCTTGTCCTAAGAGTTTGAAAACAAAGTCAAAAGTGGTCTTTACTTATAAACAGCTAATTTGCTCCATTTTAAACCTCATTTTCCTCCTCTTTCAGATTAGCCAAAATTCTTTCTTGAAAGGCTTCAAACTGACGAATTTCTTCCTCTGAAAATCCTTTGTAAAAGATAGTATCCAATTTCTGACTGACTCGATCCGCTACTACTTTTTGGGCCAGCCCCAACTCTGTTAAAACCAAATACTTCTTACGCTTATCTTCTCCACATGGACTAATAGTTACAAGATTTTGTTCCTCAAGCTTTTTTATCATAGTCGTCAGAGTATTATTAGCAAGTCCAGTCGCCAAAGCAATATCTGTCGCAGTTGCACAGCCAGTTTCACTATTCCATAAAACCGCTAAAATCTTGCCCTGTTCACTCCGATAAAGAGCTTCAGGATCTTGGCTCAGTAACTTTTGAAAAATCCGCCCATTCAACAAACGAATATGATGGGCTAGCAAATGACTATCTTTCATGACACCTCCAATTTATTTCGATATCGAAAAGAATAAAGTAATTGTAACACTCGTCATTCCATCTGTCAACTATTTCGATTTAGAAATAATTTTTCCCAGTAAAAAAATCTCCTACTCAAGGTAGAAGATTTCAATCTTATAAACTTAATCCGTCATATCTGATACCAACGTTCGATGCTCCAATGGAATACTGCACATAACTAGCAAGAAAATGAAACCTGACTGAATCCAGAAGAGGGCCAAGTCAAAGATTCCGTGCACAGCAACCACTGTAAGGAAAGATAGATAAAGGCCGATAATCGGACGTTTCCCCGACTCCTGACTCATATCCATCATCAAGCGAACAGGAGCAACAGAAGACAAAACTAATAAAATGGTCCCCACAATTCCGTAACTTAGAATCGTATCAATATAAAGGCTGTGAGCATGTTCATGATAAGGAGCATTTATCCGAGGATACGAGTGCATGTAGGTCAATGGCCCTTCACCCCAGAAAGGATTTTGCTTAAACAAGGCCATCCCAGCATCCCAGATAGAAATGCGTTCTTCCATAGAAGAGTCTAAAGTCCCCATCCGAACTCCTAAATCACTGGAAAAGAGGAAACTCAAGCCAATCGCAAAGACCCCAATACTAAGCCAAAAGGCCTTCCAGTTTTTAATGGTCGTAAAGAGATAAATAATGGCTCCAGCGATAATAGCAGGAAAGGCAGTTCGATTTTGAGTAAAGTTCAAACCAAAGAGATTCACAAAGCCTGCAATCACACAGAATACCTTCAACCAATTCAATTTGGTCGTTGTAAACAGATAGAAAGCAATCATGATACAGAAACAACAAATAATTCCATAATAATTAGGATTAAAGAAGGTCACTTCTGCCCGATTCTGATGCCACACCTGCATATTGGGTGAAAGAAAAGCATAGTTGAATTTCTTCACAATTTGGAAATGTTCTAAACTCGCAAAAGCAGCTGACAAGACGCTACCAAACAAGACGAGCTGCAAAATCAATCGAAAGAATTTATGTGATAAAATCGACTGATAGTGCAAAAAGAAAACAGTAAATAGAAAAATTCCTACTGAAGCTACGACTCCCATCCAATTTTGTGCAAAAATGGATATTACAGTACTATAGCCCAGAAAAAGAAGCAGCATCGGATGCTCCCCCATTTTCTGAAGAATACTTTTCATGTCTCCTGTAAAAATCAAACTGATAATATATAAACAGAATACAACTACAAAAAGATAAAAGGGTAAAAAGATACTCAGGATAATTCCCAATAAAGTCAGCTCTTTACTAGACAACCCTTTCAGCTTTTCAATAAAGCCTATTGATTTCAAAATGAATCCTTTCTCTCCAAATCAGCTGATTCAGATAATAGTAAGCTATCCTATATTGTACCACTTTTTGAGCAATTTGAAAACAAAGGAAACGTTTTCTAAAATAAAAAACCTATTTTATCAACCATATCAAGTCAAGGCTTCAAAATGTTACTTCAATTCCGTTCTCAATTACCCGATAAGTCTGACTTTGCAGATCAATTTCTGCTACTGCTGTTACAGACTTGTCTTTATTTTGACGTTTGATTACAATGCTATGAGCTGTTGGTGTTTCAACGTCAATAGTCCCTTCTAGGTCAAAGGCCTCTGATTGATTACGGAAAGAAAATAGATTGAGAAGGGACTTCACCACAGGACGTTGAACTTCTTCTGCTATTTCCTCGTTGCTATAGTAATGACGATTAATATTTCGACCTTCTTTGGTTTCTTCTAATAATTTCAAGTCATTTTTTCCTGCTAATAGACCCACATAGTAAACCTGAGGAATGCCTGGAGCAAAAGCTTGAATCAAACGAGCGAGGAAGTACTTGACATCATCATCTCCAAGCGCAGAATAATAGGTTGAATTGATTTGGTAGATATCTAGATTGTTATACTCTGCACTAGAGTACTTACGTTTGACATTCGCTCCAACCTTATAGAGCTCATTTGAAGCATAGTCAATTTCCTCATCAGTCAGGATATCCTTGACATCCACCACTCCAATCCCATCATGGGTATCTAGTGTCGTAAATTGCTTCATCGGGCTCATCTTTAACCACTTAGCCAAACGCTCTGTTCTGGAACTGTAAAGAGTATAAAGGGTCACCATTGGAAGGGCAAAATCGTAAACATAGTAATCATGGTCCGCTATTTTAAACTGAATCGAATAGTGTTCATGAATCTCAGGTAAGAGCTCTGTCCCATACTCAGCAGCGATATCTCGAACTTTGTCCAATAAATTCCAAATATCTGGTTCCACAAAGAAATCATTGGTATCCAATTTCTTCACTGCGTAAGCAAAAGCATCTAGACGAATCAAATCACACCCGTTACTTGCTAGATGTTGAATCGTCTTACGGATAAATGCCATCGTTACTTCTTTGGTCACATCAAGATCAATCTGCTCCTCACCAAAGGTATTCCACAAATGTTCTACTGAACCATCTGCAAAAACAATCTCTTGCTTTGGTGCACGATCCTTTCGCTTGTAAATTAAATCTACATCAGCCTGTGTCGGACGATTTTCCGGCCAAAACTTATCCCAGTTTAAAAAGAGATCTTTGAATTCACTAGCTTCATGTTTTTCTTGATAGTCCTTATAATATTTCGATTGACGAGAAAGATGGTTAATCATAAAGTCAAACATAAGATAATATTTCTCACCTAAACGCTTAACATCCTCCCAATCACCAAACGCTGGATCCACTTCATCATAGTCCACTGGTGCAAATCCACGATCTCCTGTTGACGGGAAAAATGGTAGAAGGTGAACTCCCCCAATAGCATCGCCAAAATGTTCTTCCAAATTCTCATACAAGTCTTTAAGGTTATTCCCAAGACTATCTGAGTAAGTAATCAACATGGTTTTATTTTGAATGGTCATAGATGGTCTCCTTTTTCTGATGAAAGCCAAGTCTTATATGACCTGGCTTCGTAAATGAAAGATATTTTTAGGTTTTTGTTCATATTGAACTCGTATTAATATAGACTGCAAGCAACTAAGTAACTTCCTTGTTTTCTACATAGAGTTGTAAACAAGCTGAACTGTTCCTTTGTATCTTAATTGAACACGCCCTAAGCTCTGTGTGAAAAAGATGAATCTTCCAAGAAGCCAAGGCTTCTTATTCAGATTCCCTATTTTCACTGTGAGCTTTTAACGGGCTTTGTATCTTGTTACTTCACTGCCCCGTTACTCATTCCTGAAATGATATGTTTTTGGAAGATGAGGTAGACAATGGTTATCGTTACAATTCCCACAATATAAGATGCAAAACTTGGGCCATAGTCATTGAAGTACTGACCTTGGTAGTTGTATTGGAAGAGAGGTAAAGTCCACATCTTGGAATCCTTATTCAGAATCAAGAGTGGCAACATAAAGTCATTCCAGAACCAGAGAGCATTGATAATCAAAGTTGTCGCATGCATGGGCTTCAACATTGGAAAAATGATTCGACGATAAGTTGTAAAACGATCAACCCCATCAATTTCCGCAGCTTCGTCCAAACTATCTGGTACACTGATTTTTATATAACCAACATACAAGAAGAGGGTCTGTGGAATAGCATAAGTTAGGTAGAGTATTACTAGCCCCCACATATTTGCTAGGCCGAGTTTACTCATCATAACTGTGATGGGAATCATAATCACCTGAAATGGAACAAATATCCCTAAGATCAGGAGCGAATACATAATTGCAAAGGCTTTTTTCTTGGACATATTTCGAGCAATGGAATAAGCTGCAGCTGGAATAAAGAAAGCCACTACAATCAATGATAACACCGTAATAACTGCTGAATTCCAGAAATAGCCTCCAATTCCATCCGAAATCAATCGTTCATAATTGCTTAATGTAAAAGGATTGGGCAAACCAAAGAAATGATTCATGATATCCTTGGTTATCTTGAAGGAACTAAAAACCGTTACTAACAAAGGAACAAGTATGAGAATACCACCTACTATCAAGAGGACATACTTCCAAAACTGATTCAATTTTTCTTCTTTTTTCATGTGTAAGACTCCCCTATTAGATTTCAAATTTCTTTGATAGTTTGATTTGGATAAGAGAAACAATTCCAATAATTAAGAATAAAATCAAGGCAATTGCATTCGCATATCCATATTGATTACTCTTGAAGGCATAGTTGTAGACTAAAAGACCAAGAGAGGTTGTAGCATTATTTGGACCACCACTCGTCAAGGCAAAAATTTGGTCAAAGGCAGTCAAACCAGACTTAAGAGCTAGGATAAAAACCATAGAAATCGTTGGTAGCAAATATGGTAATTCAATTTTCCAAAAAGTTTGTTTACTTGTTGCACCATCAATTGATGCGGCTTCTAAAATATCATTTGGAATACTTTGAAGACCAGCAAGAAAGAGAATAATTGGCATTGCTACTCCTTGCCATAGGAGAACAAAAATAGTTGCTACCACTGCTCCAACAGGTGTTCCTAATAGACTTTCTTGTAAAAAACTAATCCCTAAAATTTTTCCAATCGTTGGAAGACCATAGTTGAAGAATTGTTTAAAAATCAAGGAAACTGTCAAACCAGACAAAACAGCTGGGAAAAAGAACCAAGCTCTAAAGAAGGTCTGCCCCTTCATCTTAGAATTTAAGGCTCGTGCCACAACCATCCCAATCGTAATCTCTCCAATAATCAATGCCAGAGTTAAAATCAAAGTAAAGGCTATGGCTGTGAAGAATTTCCCATCAATCATTAGCAATTTGTAGTTGTTCAAACCAACAAATTTATAATTATAGGTCAATCCGGTCCAGTTAGTCAAACTATAGAAAGCACCCTGCACCATAGGAAAGTAAAAGAAGATAGTTTGTAAAGCAAGTGGGATGACTAAAAAAGTCCAACCCCAGTATTTATTTAAAAATTTTCGAATAGCCATATCATCTTAACTCCTATTCTAGTCCAAATCTGCCTTCATTGGATTAAAGAAAGCATTGAGATTATTTGCCATATTTTTCAGATTTTTATCTATCAAGTAACCTGAACTAAGATTAAAAAAGTCTTCTTCAGAGTTCCAGTGTTGGCCCAACCAAACATAATGTTTATCCGTAAATGCCAGTTTAGAAATCTCTGCAAGTGCTGAATTTTCTTTTTCCTGTATGCCTTTTACAGCAACTGGTGATCCATCTACATCATAATATATCTGCATAGCTTTTGGACTAGTCATATAGCTGATAAATTCTTCGGTTTCTTTCGGATGTTTAGTAGTAGCTGAAGTTGATAATGCCATGTCCCCTGCACCAACAGTGACTTCTTTTCCTGCTTGTTCTCCTGGAAATGCAAACATCCCCACCTCAAATTTTGGATCCTGTTGATTAATTGCGGCTAATGCCCACGATCCTTGTGGCATCATCAAGGCTGTTTCGTTCGAAAATGCTACCACCGCATCATTATAAGAAGCACCACGCCATCCTTCTTGAGCATTATCTGCCAACAAATCTAGTCGTTCTGCATCTGCTTTTAAAATAGGATCATCTGTGGATATAGCATTTGGTTTTGAAAAGCGAAGGTAGTTATTAGCCGCGTCTCCACTACCTGTAAGAGTAATGAAAGAAAGTTGGTGGTAACCATTTAATGTCCAGCCTTCATTGCCTGCAACTGCAAACGGAGAATTCCCACTATCTTTTATCTTTTTAACAATCTCTTGAAACTCTTTAAAAGTCTTCGGCTCCTTTAGTCCTAATTCTTTAAACTTTGTTTTATTGTAATAGATTCCATAAAGATTAGCAGTTAAAGGTACACTATAAATCTTGTTATTGATTGCATACTTTTCGGCATATTCATTCTTGATATTCTCAAGATAGGATTTTCCTGTCATATCTGCAAAATAACCTGCTTTTGCCCACTCTTGGAAATCCATATTTTGAGGATAGATATTGATAATATCTGGGACATCTCCTGATAAGATACGAGTCTTGAGAACAATTCCAGCTGACGGCACAGTCGTCAGTTTTACATCAATAGTAGGATGATCCTTTTCAAAATCATCTACAATTTTTTGCAATGTATCTGCCATTTCGGTCTTCTGGTTAAAAAATTCAATCGTTACCTTTCCATCAGTCGATTGATTATTCTGACTACAAGCTGCTAGACCTAGTAAACTGGCCCCAACCACTAAAAGAAAACCTGCTTTTTTATACCATTTCATTGGAAAGCCTCCTTTATAAATTTATACGCCTTTATTATAGTCTTCTAAAAATATACTGTCTACTCAAAAAATCTCCTTGGGATAAGATAACAGTTAAACCCGCATACATGAGTTCTGCACCTGAGTAAACTTCTCCGTTTTCCTGTAATTCATACAGTCCCTCATTATCCAAATCTTTTAACTTTAAAGTTGTTTCCATAGTCTCAACAACTGATAAAATACGAACGTAGGTTACAATCGTTTGATTTCCGTAGTTAAATTGTACAGCTGCTTCATTTGATTCAGCATCGGGATTAATTAGCCTATACTGCTGTCCTAACTGAACGACTGGCCGTAATTCTTTGTACAAGTTTACCTGAGTTTTAATTTCTTCTTTTTCTTCCTCAGTCAGACTTGTCAAATCAAGCTCATAGCCGAAATTTCCCATCATTGCTACATGGCCACGTGTTTCTAATGGTGTCATTCGTCCCATCTGATGATTCGGTACTGCTGATACATGAGCACCCATAGAAATGGTTGGATAGAGATAGGATGACCCGTATTGAATTGGTAAACGTGCAATAGCATCAGTGTTATCACTAGCCCAGACTTGTGAGAAATAGCGCATCATACCAAGATCATTTCGTCCACCACCACCAGAGCAGGACTCAAAGAGGATATGGCTATGCTTCTCCGTCAGATAAGAAACGAGTTCATAAAGCCCTAGCATGTACTGATGAGATTGCATCTGTGTCTCTAGATAGTTTGAACCATTACCTAGGTTAGTAATATTACGATTCATATCCCATTTGATGTAGTCAATCGCATGATAAGATAAGAGTTGATCTAAGACATTTTTCAAGTATTCTACTACCTGAGGATTGGCAAGATTAAGTACTAATTGATTCCTAGAATAGGTATGGTCATAGCCAGGAACCTGAATAGCCCAGTCAGGATGTTTACGATACAAATCACTATCAACAGAAATCATCTCAGGTTCGAACCAAAGTCCAAACTGTAGACCTCTTTCATGGATATCTGAAATAAGACTTTCTAGACTGCCACCAAGTTTTTGCTCATTAACAACCCAATCACCTAAAGCACGGTTATCATCAAAGCGATTACCAAACCAACCATCATCTAATACAAAAAGTTCAATGCCAACTTTCTTAGCTTCATCTGCTAACTCTAACAGTTTTTCTCTATGAAAGTCAAAGTAGGTAGCTTCCCAGTTATTGATTAGAATTGGACGTTCTTTTTTAGAAAATTTACTTGGCAGAATGTGCTTCAGTACAAAATTCTGACTTTCATGACTAATACCAGTTAATCCCTTATCTGAATAGGTCACTAAAGCTACCGGTGTTTCAAAGTATTCCTCAGGGTCTAACTTCCAAGAAAAGTTTTCCGGATTAATCCCAATCGCTAACCGAACTTCATTCAATTGATTCTTTTGAACAAAAGCTTCAAAGTTTCCACTATACATTAGTTGAATAGCAAACACATTCCCAGCATCTTCTGTGATTCCTTGATCACATAATAGAAAAGCTGGTGTTTGGGCATGACCAGAAGCACCACGGTTCGAACCAATCGAAAAGATTCCTTGTTCTACCTGTTGACGTCGAACAGTCTTTTCGCGAGCATAAGCTCCCTGCAAAGTTACGATTTCGTAATTCGCAGCTGGAACATCAGCCATAAAAGAAAAATCTTTATGGATGACAACTTCCTGATTACTATTATTCTCTAATTTACTGTAGCTAGCAATAGTCGAATCATTATCAAAAGCAGTATAATACAAAGTCAGACTAAGTTGAGCCTTAGAATCTTCTAACATCAAAGCAAGAGTCTCTGTATTATCTATGCTATGTGGAGAAGGTAAGCCCTGTGGTCCATTCTGACCTTTTATAATCTTTGCTTCTACCAATCGAAAATCTGTTACTTCAGTTACACTATGCTGAACCTGTAAAGTTGATTTTCTAAAATCTCCTAAGCCATGTTGTCCGAAAATCAGACGTTGTGTGTCCAAACTAAACGTTCGATTATTAGCTGTTGGATTTCCTGAAAAGGCATGATCTCGTTCATAAATACTATTGGAACCTTTATAGTTCTTAATAGTCTTTCCTAAATGTTTCAATAGTAAGTAGCCATCACGATTTTCAATGATCAGACTTAAATTTTTACTCTCAACATAAAATAGATTATGCTCTATCCTCACTCCCATTTACTTCACCTCATCACTTTCTTGATTCTATTTTATCATCTGAAATCGCTTTCTAAAATAGAAAAATGTCTCAAGAATATGGTAAAATGTTAGGTAGGAGGTAGCACATGCTAGTTTTTTCAGAATACCAGACTGGAACAATCGATCTTTCCCTAAGGTTTTATGGATATGAGGAATGCACACCTAATTACTCTTTTGGTCCAGCTATTCGTGATACATACGTTTTACATTATATTACTAAAGGGCAAGGAAAATTTCATTACAAGGGTAAAATTGTTGATTTAAAAGAAGGGGATTTCTTTCTATTAAAACCAGATGAACTAACCTTTTATCAAGCTGATAGTGAAAAACCTTGGGCCTACTACTGGTTAGGAATCACTGGAGGGAAAGCTCCTGACTATTTTGCTCTTTCTCAAATTTCTGACCAATCCTATCTCATAAAATCTGAAACTTGTCATACCCAGACTACTGCAAAACTCATTTCAGACATTGTCCGCTTCGCTCAGATTACAAAATCCAATGCATTAGCTCAACTCCATATCATGGGACAACTCCATGAACTGATGTTCCATCTGGGAACTATTGCTCCCAATCAGAAGAAAAAGAATATTTCATCAACCCACCAACTCTATCTTGAATGCAAACGATTAATTGATAGCCACTATCCTCAATCACTTACAATTCAAGATTTAGCAAAAGAGCTATCAGTTCACAGAAGCTACTTATCAAGCGTATTCAAAGAATTTAATACCTTATCACCCAAAGAATACCTACTTTACGTTCGAATGCACCGAGCTAAACAACTTCTCGAAAATACCCAAGAGTCTATCAAGGTAATTGCGTACTCAGTAGGTTTTTCAGATCCACTCAATTTTTCTAAAGCTTATAAACAATACTTTAATCAGACTCCAAGTCATACAAGAAAAGAACATTCGAAATACCAACTAGTGAGAAAGGAAACACTATGAAATCCTACCAAGCTGTCTACCAGATTCTAGCTAAAGAAACCGACTATATCAGCGGAGAAAAAATCGCAGAAGAACTATCTCTAAGCCGAACGTCAATTTGGAAAGCCATCAAGCGTCTAGAACAAGAAGGCATTGAAATTGATAGTATCAAAAACAAAGGCTATAAACTGGTGAATGGAGACCTTATTCTTCCAGAACTTCTAGAAGAAAACCTTCCAATTAAAGTCAGTTTTAAACACGAAACAAGATCAACACAACTCGATGCAAAAGAAGCAATTGATTTAGGAAATGAAGCAAACACCCTCTATCTAGCTTCCTATCAAACAGCAGGGCGAGGCCGTTTTCAACGTTCTTTCTACTCACCCCAAGGTGGCATTTATATGACACTCCATCTTAAACCAAATCTTCCCTATGAGCAATTACCATCCTACACACTACTTGTAGCAGGAGCTATCTACAAAGCCATTAAGAACCTAACATTAATAGATGTCGACATAAAATGGGTCAATGATATCTACCTAAACAATCATAAAATTGGAGGAATCCTTACTGAAGCAATGACCTCTGTAGAAACTGGCTTAGTCACAGATATCAATATTGGAGTAGGAATCAACTTTACTATTAAAGACTTTCCTCAAGAATTAAAAGAAAAAGCTGCTAGTTTATTCAAAGCTCCAGCACCTATTACCAGAAATGAATTAATTATCGAAATCTGGCGTGCTTTCTTCGAAACACCAGCAGAAGAGCTATTATACCTATACAAAAAACAGTCCTTCGTTCTAGGAAAAGAAGTGACTTTCACACTAGATCAAAAAGACTACAAGGGGCTTGCTAAAGATATCTCAGAAAATGGCAAACTTTTAGTTCAATGTGATAACGGAAAAGAAATCTGGCTCAATAGCGGAGAAATTTCACTCAAGAGTTGGAAGTAATAATAAACTAGCACAACCATAAAATCGACAATATATAAAGATTTTAGCTTTTCTGCAGCCCACTACAGTTGACAAAGAGCGCAAAAAACTTCAGATAAGTAATCCAATTAAGTTTTACAAATCTGAAGTTTTTATTCTCTATTCTTAAAAAAACAAAAAAAGAGTTATAAACTCTCAATAAAACGGAGAATAAGGGATTCGAACCCTTGCGCCAGTTACCCGACCTAACGATTTAGCAAACCGTCCTCTTCAGCCTCTTGAGTAATTCTCCTATTAATGGGCACGAGTGGACTCGAACCACCGACCTCACGCTTATCAGGCGTGCGCTCTAACCACCTGAGCTACGCGCCCAAGTTAAAAACTTGGTAATTGAACAAAGTTCAAAGCGGGTGACGAGAATCGAACTCGCGACAACAGCTTGGAAGGCTGTAGTTTTACCACTAAACTACACCCGCATACATACTATTAATA